>JBGTRP010000503.1:0-5709 GCA_041940685.1 Acanthopleuribacteraceae bacterium | reverse complement strand
ACCAAGGCCATCGGCGTGGAGCTGGCGCGCACCGGCGTCACCTGCAACGCGATCTGCCCGGGCTATGTGAAGACCCCCCTAGTGGAGGCCCAGATCGGCGACCAGGCCAAGTCCCGCGGCATCCCCGAAGACCGGGTGGTGGAAGAGGTCATCCTGGCCGCCCAGCCCAACAAGGCCTTCGTCGAATACGACCACTTGGCCGGAATGCTGCTCTACCTCGTCTCCGACATGGGCGCCTCAGCCACCGGCGCGGCCCTGTCGGTGGACGGCGGCTGGACGGCGACCTGAGGCGGCGCGGCCCGCTGTTCTCGGCTTAACGAAGCACGCCGCCACAGGACCGGGCCTGGACGTCAGGGGTGCCGCAGATGTGCGACGGCGGCTTTAATCGATGACGCAGCCGCTCCAGGGGGCTGAACATGACCGATGGCGACTCTGTATCCGCCGCCAGCAGATCAGTTTCAATAGTGATAGCGGCACTGCGCGATTTCGAGTTGCTGCGCGGCGCCCGCGCCGCTCACACGGTAGACCAGTCGATCTTCCAAGGTGATGCGGCGAGACCACCAGCCCTTGAGTTCACCGCGGAGCGGTTCTGGCTTACCCGTTCCCTGGAACGGCGTGCGCATACACTCTTTGATCAGGCCGTTCAGCCGGACCAACACGTTGGCGTCGGTTCTCTGCCAATGGAGATAGTCGTCCCAGGCCTGATCGGCGAAGACCAGCTTCACCGTTCGATGAGCTTCCGCTCCGCTCCGGCGCCAGCATCGAGTTGAGCGATCGCATCGGTAAGACGTTGAGCGTTGGCGGGCCGGGAGACCAGATGCAGGGTCTCCTCCATGGAATTCCAATCGGCGAGAGACACCATCACCACAGCCTCGCCACGCGTGCGCGTCACCACGATCGGCGCGCGATCATCGACAACCTTGTCCATCACCTTCTTCAGGTTTGCGCGGGTGTCGGAATAGGTGATCACGTCCATGAGCGGGCCTCCTGGCTCGCAATATGTACGAAATATCGTACAATACAAGCTCGACGTGGCGATTGGCTCGTCCGCCACCGTTCGCGCAAGGGCAATTCGAGACACCTCCAGGCCCGACTTTAGGCTCTCCGAAGGTCTCGTAAGAGCCGATCTCAGACGCTCGGGCGCTACAGCCCACGCCCTCGCCCTTGACATAGCCGTTGGCGCCCTTGTCGAAGGTCTTGCAGCGGCCGTCCGGGGAGAGGATGCCCAACTGATCGGCGCCGATGACGCTGTAGGGCGAGAGTACGAGCGTGACGCCGCCGGCCACGGCCGCCTCGCTTTCCCCGCTTTGGATCGATTTGACCGCGCGGTGTACCGCGACCAAGGCGCTGGAGCATGCGGTGTTGATGGACTCGCTGGGCCCCCGGAGATTGAGCAGGAAGGACACGCGGTTGGCCAGCATGGCGTAGGCGTTGCCGGTGGCCATTTGTGCGCTGGAAGTGCCCAGGACGTTGAGCAGTTCCTGGTAATCGCTGGACTGAAAGCCCGCGAAAACGCCGACGCTCTTGGTGGCCAGGTCGGAAATCGGGTAGCCCGCCTCCTCGATGGCCTTCCACACGCACTGCAGGAACAGGCGGTGTTGGGGGTCCATCAGCTCCGCGTCGCGAGGCGAGAGGTTGAAGAATTTGGGGTCGAATTTATCCGCGTCTTGAATGAAGCCGCCCCATTTGGAACGGGTCTTATTGCGCTCTTGGTTGGGATCGCCGTGAAAGCGGCGCCAATCCCAACGCTCCTCGGGCACCTCGACGATCAGGTCGGTTTCATCCACCAGCTTTTGCCAGAAGGTATCCAGATCCGGGGCGCCCGGCAAAATGGCGCTGGCGCCGATAATGGCCACGGGTTCGCGTTCCGCGGTAGCGGGCCGTGTTACATTTTCGAACTCGCGGCCGGTGGCGAGGCGTTCGCGCAACGGGGTGAGCACGCGGGCTGGCGCGGACTCCGGTCCGGCTTCCACGGCCGTTGGCCGCGGCGCGGACTCGGCATCGAAGCCCGCGTAAAAGGCGCGCGCCTCTTTTTCGTGTTCCTCGGCGAGGTAACCGGCCAACGAGGCAATGGTGCCGTGATGGAAGAAGACCATGGGCGGGATTTCCACGCCAAAGACATCGCCCAAGGCCGCGCCGAAATCTTTGAGCAAGATGGAATCCAGGCCGAAGTTCCCCAGGTTTTCCTGGAAATCCAGCCGTTTTGGGTCGGTCTTGATGAGGTCCGCGATGATTTGTTGGATATCCAGCCCGGCGCGTTGTTCGAGCGCGAGGGAGGGATCGGAGACCGGGACGAAGCCCCTGGCGGCCTGAGCGGGTTGGGCCGCGGGCGCCTTCCGCACGGGCTGCGCGGCGGACGGGGTCCGCGCGATGCCCAGCAGAGCGTGGATACGGCTCTGCTTGCCGGCCATCACCATGGCGTGATGCAATCCGGAGCGCAGCAAGGCCTCGAAGGCTGACGTGCCCGTCTCGCTTTCCAGGTAGGCCATGCCCGAGGTTTGCAGGTAGAGGGTTTCGGCTTCCTCACTGCCATGCATGCCGCCCTCGCGCCACAACGGCCAGTTGATGGCGAGGCTATGGCCACGACGCCGACCGGCCGCGCGTTCGCGTTCGCGCCAATGGGCGAAGCTGTCGAGGAAGCGGTTGCCCACCGCGTAATCGCAACCGCCGAAATCGCCGATTACCGCGGAGGTAGAGGAAAAGAGCAGGAAGAAATCCAGGTCCGCATCCTCGAGAGCCGCGTCCAGGTAAAGGGTTCCCCTGATTTTGGGCGCCAGGATGGCCTCGAATTCCGCCGGCTCCTTCTGAGTGATGACCTTAGTTCCCGAGATGCCCGCGGCATGCAGCACCCCGTTCAAACCGCCGAATTGTTGTTTTGCAAAACGCACCGCTTTTTCGAGATCCGCGCGCTTGGTGACGTCGCCGGCCTGATAGGCCACCTCCGCGCCAAGGGAGCGCAGGTCCTCCAGAACCTTTTCCTTGGCGGACGAGAGTTTGGAGCGGCCCAGCAGAAGGAGCCGCGCCCGATAGGTTCGGGCCAAATAGCGGGCGAAAACCAGGCCCAGCCCACCCGCGCCGCCGGTAATCAGGTACGAGCCCCCCTCCCGGGGTCCCTGGACCTCGCCGCTAACCGGCGTGAAGGTCTTGGCCGTCTTGACGCGCCTGTCCTCTCCCGAGTAGCGGATTTCGTGGGTGAGACCCGCGTTCTGGGCATGGATCTCCCTTTCGATGATGGGCGGCAACCGATCGTCATCAGATTCCTTTTTCTCGAGCTGAACCAGATGGAATGCCAGTTTGGGGTAGAGCAAGCCCAAGGAGCGGGCATAACCCGAAACCGCCTCCACATGAGGCGGGGGGCCATCGCCATCGCCGGACGCCAAAAACAACAGCCGGCTCAGACCCTGGAGCTTGACCTTGTCGATGGCCTGGATGAGATGGAAAAGGGAGCCCACGCCAAGACTCAGGTCCGGATGGGCGACATCGCCGGCGCTCGAGGCATCTAAATTCCAGAGGTGGACCACGGCCCAGGGCGTCTGGTCGTTTTGGCGCAACGCCCGCAAGAGCTTTTGATAGTGGGACCCATTGGCCGGATCGATGCTGTAGTTGAGCTTGCCGGCAACGTAGGAACCGCCGGGCTTCACCGAAAGAACGGGCACGCTCCAACGTTTGCGAAGGATGCGCGCATGCCGCTCATCCGCGCCGAATACCAAGACAGGACCCTCGGGTGGGCCGGCCTGGCCGTTGGCGGGCTCCGGCCGCCATTGGATTTGGAAATACTCGGTTACCGGCGCCTCCGCGTCGGGGGCGACTGGGGCGGTTTCGGCATCAGGTGAGTGAACCCATTCCCTCGTGGCCAACCCGGAAAGCCGGGCAAGGAATTGGCCTTCTTCATCCGCGAGGGTCAAGCTCAACTCTCCGTTTTGGCCGGAAAGCCTGGCGTGGACGTAGCAGGTTTCGGGAATCTCGCGGGACCAGGTCCATTCCGATAGCGCGGAAGGCGAGAATCGGGATTGGCCGCTCAGCTCGGCCGCGATGGCGGTAAGCGCGAGCAGAAGTTTGGGAGGCATGGCCACGGCCGCGTCATCGGCATCCTGAGGCGGCAGCGACAGACGGGCAAAGGCCTCCATTTCCGAGAGATGGAAGGCATCGATGGTGTGGCCGAGGTCCTCCGGCCATTCCGCCGGAAGCTGGGCCGTGGAGTCCCCAAGCCGTTTGCGGACGGCGCTCATGTCCAGAGGCGTTTCCGCCGTGGCCCTGTCCGCCATACGGTAGGCCAGCTTGCCTTGGGTGTAAACGAGGGTCTGGCCCTCCGCGACGGATCCAATCTCAAAGTAAACCGCATCCTGATGCGGATAGAGGCCGATGTGAAGGTCCAGCGGCGTTTCCGCTTGGATGGAGCCGGCCCAGACTACCTCGGAAATTCTGCGAACCGGGGTTTCCCCGGCCAACTCACCGGCCGCGCGCGCCATTTCCAAACAGGCGAGCGCGGGCAGGCGGCCCTCATTGTCGAGGTAGGGAGAATCCGGGACCAGGCGGGTCGTGAAACGGGATTCCCTTAAATTGGAGGTGTTTTGATCGATCAGCGGATGGAGCCTCGCCATCGCGGCTTCAGCTGCTTCCCGCGCCTCTTGGTTCAAGGCCTCAACCCAATAACGTTCACGGGCAAAGGGATAGGTCGGCAGGGGCGTCCGGTAGGGTTTTTCTTCGCGGTAGAGCAGGTTCCAGTCGATTTCGATGCCCATGACCCAGAGCTGGGCCAGGCGCGTGATTCTCCGGTTTTCGATGAGATTGGCCAGGTAGGCGCGGCCTTCCTCGCCGTCCACGACCAACTCGCCCTTGGCCTTGCCGGATTTGACCCGGCCCGCAAAAAGGTTGGCGGTTTCCAGGTTGCCCTCCAGAAAGAGGCGCAGCTTGGTTCTCAGGTCCTCGACGTCGCTGACGAGCAGGGCCAGGCGCTCCTCCATGGGATCGCGTCCGACTTGCAGGGTAAAGGCCAGGTCTGCCAGATTGATGTGGCTGGCGGCGCTGGCGCTCGCGGTTTTGGGCGGCCGGGATGGGGCGGGCCGCGCGCCCAGTCTTTCGGGATCGAGCATGACGAGAATCTTGGCCAGGTCGGTGAGCGAGGCCATTTCGGAGAAACCGGCGGGGCTCCAGTCCAAACGCAGGCTGTCGTTGATTCGGCGCGCCAAGTCCGTGAGACTCACGGCATCGAAGCCGTATTCGCCCATATTCTCTTCCAGCTCAATCTCATCTGGACTTACGTTCAGGACCGATGCGGCGGCCTGGCGAAGCTTGTCCAGCAATTCGGCGCTGGGAACCACCTCGCTGTCCGGTTCCGGCGGCGCGCCGCGCAAGTCCTCGGGATCGAGCTCCAGGAAAGCCAACAACTCGGACGCGTAATCCCGCAAGCGGGCCGCGTCACGGGCGGAGAGCGGGATCAGGCAAAGACCAGGGTTTTGGGCGGAATCCGTCCGGTTGGGGTACTCCTCCAGGATGGCATGGGCATTGGCGCCCCCGAATCCAAAAGAGCTCACGCCCGCGCGGCGGGGAATGGGCCTGCCATCGGCGTCATGAAGCGGTTGCCAGGCCGAGGTCTTGTCGGCGATGTAAAAGGGAGAATCCTTCAGGTTGATGAAGGGGTTGATATCCTTGAAATGGAGCGAGGCGGGAACGGTTTGGTGGCGCAGGGCCAGAATGACCTTGCTGAGG
>JBGTRP010000502.1:0-5782 GCA_041940685.1 Acanthopleuribacteraceae bacterium | reverse complement strand
CTCATTTTGCCAGGAAAAGAGATCTGCCGAGGAGGCTCACGAAATTCGATGAGCGGGACAACTATTTCCGCGCGATGGACGTCTTTGCTTGCACGACACACTGGAAAGGGAGAACTATTGTGACCCATTTCAAGAACTTGGTTTGTTTGAGCTTTATGTTTGCATTGCCGTTTTTCCAGTCCGCGGCGGGACAAATCTCCTGCGTCGGAAAGCCTTCGGACGACACGGGAGCAGCCGCGTTTCCATCTACCCACGCGGGCATGGTTTTACGCAACTGGCTGGAAGCCCACAACCTCAGCGAGGAGAGTGCGCTACGGTCATTTATAGTCAACCACTATGCAACCGCTCTGCTGGAAACAATCGACATGGAAGCCCATGTGGGCTTTTACCGCGAGGCAATTCCCATGTTCGGACGCCTGGAAAGCCGGCCCTATCGCATCGCCTTGTCGGAAAATCATCGCCTGATCGTCCATCTGCTTCGGTCGGATCTGACCGGGGCCGCGAGGCTGGATCCGCTCAATATTACAGTCGTGGAGATCGATATGGATCCGAATCAACCTGAGAAAATGGCGCGTGGTCTGGGATTGGGTTCCCTGGCCTGCATGGCGAGACGATAGGCGGGTTTTTCATCTACCGCAATTCTGCTTAATGGAAGGCCAAGACCGATATTTCAAACGGCCAGGGAAAAGAGGAAAGGAGCAAAGCTTAATACCGCGGACCCAGGCTCTTTCTCCTTGACGACATTTGTTTTTCCTGGCCGCCACGCTCGCGACAGGGCATAGGGGAAATTCAGACGATCATCACCAGCGAATCGGCCACCAGTTCCGCGATGTCCTTGGTTTGAATTTCCTCTTCCTTGCCGTGATGGGCCACGCCATCGGTCATCATGATGGTGCAGTAGGGACAGGCGGTGGCGATGACCTTGGGTTCGTGCTCCAGGGCTTGGGAAACGCGGGTTACGTTGATGCGTTGGCCGATGGTCTCCTCCATCCACATGCGCGCCCCGCCCGCGCCGCAGCACATGGACTTTTCTCGGCTCATGGCGAATTCCATCACGCCATCCTTGGTGACGCGGTCCAGAATGGCGCGCGGCGCCTCGTACTCGTTGTTGTGGCGGCCCAGGTAACAGGGTTCGTGAAAGATGACGCGCTCGAATTCGGGCGTCACGCGGATCCGGCCCTCCTCCAGCAACTGCTGGATCAATTGGGTATGGTGCAACACCCGATAGTTGCCGCCAAATTCGGGATACTCGTTTTTGAGCGAGTTGAAGGCGTGGGGGTCGCAGGTGACGATATTCTCGACCTGGTATTCCTTGAGCGTCTCCACCAGGGTGCCCGCCAATTCCTGGAACAGCATTTCATTGCCCGCGCGGCGCACGCATTCCCCGGTAGAGCCCTCGTTGGCGCCGAGTATGGCGAATTTGACGCCTGCAGCCTTGAGGATCTTGACGAAGGCCTTGGCGACCTTCTGGTTGCGGCTGTCGAAGGCTTGAGCCGAGCCGGTATAGAAAAGGTAGTCGAGCTGCTTGGCTTGTTCGGCGCCCTCCAGCAGGGGCACGTCCAGGCCTTCGGCCCATTCGCCGCGCGTGGCGGAATTCAAGCCCCAGGGATTGCCCTGCCGCTCGTAGTTATCGAAGGCGCCCTGTAGTTCCGCGGGAAACTCGCCATCCATCATGACCTTGTTCTGGCGCATGCGGTAGAACTTACCCAAATGCTCCAACTCGATAGGACAGGCGGACTCGCAATACCCGCAGGTGGTGCAGGCCCAGAGCGTGTCCTCGCTGATGACCTCACCCACCAGTGGCGGCAGCGCGCCCTCCTCGATCTCGTCCTGGAGCAGGACTTCCCGCTTGTCGAGCAGGTGATGCTTGATGCTGTCGTTGACCCATTTCAGGGAGAGCGGCTTGTCCGTGAGATAGGTTGGGCAGGCGTCCTTACAGCGGCCGCACTCGGTACAGGTAAACACATCCAATCCGTCTTTCCAAATCAGGTCCTTGGCGGTGACCACCCCTACGGAGGGTTCCTCATCGCCCGCGTCATCGGCCATCAGGGCCTCCAGATCTACCTTGGGCACCTTGTTGAGAGGGGAATTGCCGCCGAAAAACAGGGTGGGCAGCGCGGTAACCACATGAAAGTGCTCGCCCAAGGGCAATAACACCAGAAACCCGAAAACCGTAAAGATTTGAATCCAGTAAAAGCCGTGATAGCCCAATTGCAATACGGGTTTCGAAATGCCGGAAAACAACGAGCCCAAGAACCCGCCCACGACGGCAAAGCTCCTCTCATGGGCCAGGCCCTCATTCGTGGCGCTGTAGAGCGCGAACTTGAAACCGTCGTAGAGAAAATCGGTGATCATAATGGTCAGGATCAGGCTGAGGATGAGAATGGCCTCGCGGTTGGGTTCTAGACGTTTGGGCTTCAACACGAAACGGCGGTAAAAGGCGTAACCTACCGCGACGATCACCGCGACCTCGGTGAGATCCTTGAGCGTGGCGTAGAGACCGCCCAATAAGCCGGGATAGACGAAAAACGGCTCATATCCGATGATGAACAGTTGAATTTTCCGGACCAACAGAATCGAGAACCCCCAAAAGATGATCGTGTGCATGACCCCGGCCTTGAAATCGCCCTTGATCATGCGGGACTGCAGGAATCCCATGAAAAAGACCTTTTTCAGCCTTGCCCCCAACCGGTCCCAACGGACCTCGGGCCGCAACACGCGGATGATCTTCAGCTTGCGATTGGTGAAGTAGAAAAAGCCCACGAAGGCGGTCACCATGACGAATGAGAACAAAATGGGATTCATAACAACGATCCTCGCTGTGGATGTAGGGAAAAGAAGCAGATTTCGTTTTCACGGGACGGGCTAATGATAGGCCCGAGCCGGTGGGGTGTCAAGCGATCCCGGCCCCTCGACGAGTGGTGAAACCATCGCCCCGCCCGGCTCCAAGAGACCACCCCGGACCCCACGAGATTGATTTTAGAGAGGATGATGCGCCCCGCGCTCCATCCTCCAAATCGAGAACTCAAACCCTTTATTCACGTAAGCTCTTCATGATTCCTCATGGGGTTGGAAAGGGCTTTTTCCAATAAGCGCGCGGGCCGCTTTGCAAGGCCGGGGGCGCCCAGGAATCAGAGACCAGAGGTCAAAGATCAGGGGGCAGGCATCAGAAAGCACAAACTTTTCCTGCCGCCATCTGGGTTCTGGTCTCAGAAGACTGGAGCCTTGGCGCATGAAAACACCACACAAGAGTAATGATTTACCGCATAGGCGGCTAGGGGGGCAACGTGGTTTGGATCTTTTTGTTTTTGGGCGCTTGGATTGCCATGGGCCAAGAAGTGAAGCTCACCGATCACCCCGCTCAGGATCGACGGCCCGCCTGGTCGCCGGACGGCCGTTTCATTGCCTTTGAGTCGGATCGTGAGGGGCAATGGGACCTCTTCCTGATGCCCGCCGACGGTGGAGAGGCGCGGCGGCTGACCGCACACGACGCCGATGACCGTTCGCCCGCCTGGCATCCCGACGGGGACCGCCTGCTCTTTGAATCCAACCGCGAGGGCAACCTCGATCTTTATTTGCTTACCTTGAAAACCGGGGAGACGCGCCCACTGACGCGTAACCCAGTGGACGAATTTATGGCGCGCTTCAGCCCCGATGGCGGCCGCATCGCCTTCTGCGCCCGTGTAAATGATGCGCCTCAACTGTTCTTGATGGCTTCCAACGGGACTTTGAGGAGGCAGCTCACGGAAACGCCCTACCGTTCGCTCTGGCCCGCCTGGTCCGCGGACGGCAAAGCGCTGACATTCTTTTCCCGCCGGGACAGCGAGGGCCAATACGACGAGCTTTACACGCTCTCACTGGAAAGTGGCGCGCTCACCCGCCTGACCCGGGTTCCCCGTCATGATTTCTGTCCGGCCCTGTCTCATGACGGCCAATTGGCCTGGGCTAGCAGCCGGGACGGCGGTCGTCCAGAAATCTATGCCCAACGGAGCGGCGGTGAACCACGGAGGCTCACGGTCAACGAGGATGGCGATACCGAGCCCCATTGGTCTCCGGACGGGAAGAAACTGGCCTTCGCCGCTTGGCGCAATGGGCATTACGATATTCACGTAATCCACGTGGAGTAAGCCCTGCTTGAAGGCCGGGATTTTTCATTCTCAGGGCCGCGTGAAGTGGACCACAGGAACGTTTAAAAGGGAATGGGTCCCAACATTTCTGGATCACCGTCGCCCAGTTGTTTGATCAACTCTTGTTTGAAGAAATTGACTTCCGTGGAGGTGAGCAGACCGGCCACCCGTTCCTGGTAGTGTTTGTGGCTGCGTTCCAAATCGTCTTTCAGCCGATCGTAGAGATCAGCGTTCTTACGCGCGGCTTCTACCGCGGATTCGTTGTAGAGCTTCAGGTCGGAAACCAATACCCGAGCGACCCTTTTCGCCTTAGCAACACCGGGGTCCTCATCACTTTTAGGCCGGGCCTTGGGCGTTGGCGTGGGTGCGGCGGGCTCGGCAGGACCCATGGGAATCACCTTGGGTTGCGCGGGCTGTGCCGCTTCCGCTACCGGCTCCACTTGGGCCGCGGCGGGCGAGGGCTCGGCAGAGGGGGGCTCGATCTTTTCAGCCGGGGCTTCCTCGGGCGGGGCATCCGCCACCGGCTTGGACGCTTCACCAGCTGAATCGGCTACTTTTATTTTTGAAGTGACCAGGGAAAGCTCCAACCCGGCAATGTAACAAAAAAGCTCCACCAGACGAAGGTTGCCGGGCGAGGAACTCGAACCGGAATCCACATAGAGGATTGCGGCAATTTTATTTTTGACGTTGAGCGGGAGGAAACAGGATTTCACGGGCACAAACCCGTCAAAGGCGGCGATGGCATCGGAAATATCGCTCAAGTCGTTGAAGTTGGTGCTCAGGATCCGCTTCTGATTGATGACGCCGGTAAGCTCGGGATAGTCCTCGATGGGCCAGCGCACCCGCTTCAGTTTTTTGTCCATGAAATCGGCCGAAAATCCCGCGCCGGCCCAGCCATGGACATTGCCGCCCTTGCGAATCAGCAACAACGCGCGGGGAACCAGGGCTCCGGCAATCTCCACCAACAAATTCAGCAGCTCGACCTGGGTATAGGAGTCGCGGAACCTGGCGGCGATGCTCATGATATCCACTTCATCATCGCTGGCAGGGGGTTCACCGGGCTGCAGGGATTTGAGGTTTTCAAAGTCTTCGGTGACTTCCTGTTCGATCTCATGCAATTTCTGTTTGATTTTGGCTTGAAATGACTGGATCATCCCTTCAAGTTGTTCATCCGCCATACGATTGCCGCTCCCTTCACCTTTCATTTCAATTCATTCGATTGATTGTGATCATCATGCCCACATGATCATATATCCTGTGGACAAAAAAATAAAGCCGTGTATTTTCGCGGCCTTAGACAGCGGCATATTTTCCATTCTCTCGCTCAAGAACCATTGTTCACGATTTTCCATGCGTCCGGTTCGTGATATGCTTGGCGGGCCAAAACGAGATGCCGCACGGCATTTCCCCGGATGAGAATCGCAATGACAGACACAAGAGCCATGGTTGCCCACGGGAACGCCTCCTCGTTCAAAAAGTTGAAGAAGCGCCTTCTCCACCAAATGGGTAGCGCCATCGAGGACTTCAACATGATCGATGAGGGCGACAAGCTGCTGGTCTGTCTTTCCGGAGGCAAGGATTCCTACGCGATGCTGGACCTGCTGCTCGTCCTACAAGCCAAGGCGCCCATCCGATTCGAGTTGTTCGCGGTAAAT
>JBGTRP010000501.1:0-5783 GCA_041940685.1 Acanthopleuribacteraceae bacterium | reverse complement strand
CTACGGCCACCGTCACCCCAACGGCCGAATCCACCCGGCATTCAGTCCGCGGACCCTGGCCAGAGCGGTGACCATGGGCTTCGACCCGGCCGGCAACGAACTTGCCAGCGTCATGCCCCGCTACCGTTTCACGGTCGAAGAACGCGACGCGTTGATCGCCTATATCCGCGTTTTGGGTTCCCAGCCGAAGCCCGGCGTTCACCCTGCCAAGCTGCGGCTCGGTTTCATCCTCCCGCGTGGCGATGGCGAAGCGGCTACCGTTTACGAGGCGGCAACACAACTGCTGGATCGGGCCAATCACTCGGGCGGTTTTTTCCGCCGCCAATTCGTCACGGTCGCACTGGAGTTCGCCTCGGACGAAACCCCTGAGGACTGGCATCAGCCTATCCGCAACGCGGATCTGTTCGCCCTGATCGGCGCGCCCGCCCGAGGCCGGGAAGGAGAAATCGCGGCGCTCGCCGCCAGCCTGGAAATCCCATTGATTGCGCCCCTGATCGACGCGCCGCCCCCCCAACCCCACCATCCCCTGGTCTTCTACCTCCACGACGGAAGCTTGACCCTCGATATCGCGGACCATACTCGAATCGCGATCCGCCTTCTGCTGTATGCGCTCAAGAAATGTGGCCGCGACCTCGACCGGGAAGCCCTGGTCAGGGCCCTGGAATCCACCTACCGCTTCAACGCGGGGATTCTACCGCCGCTGAGCTTTGGGCCCAACCGCCGAATAGGCGCCATCCTCAACGCCAACCAAATAGCCACCGATAGGAGGTAATGCAATGACAAAGGAGAAAAAGTTAAATTTCCTGATCATCCAAACCGATCAACAGCGCCAACCCATGGACTGGCCCCCTGGTTGGGCCGAAAAATACCTACCCACCTTGCAATCCCTGCGTGACACCGGGGTCAGCTTCGAGAATGCCTTTACCGCTTGTTGCTCCTGTACGCCCAGCAGGGCGGCCATGCATACCTCTACCTATCCAGCCAAGAACATGGTTACCACGACCTTCAGTGGCACCTGGTCCAGCGATGGCGTGATCACCCTGCGCGACAATCTACCCAATTTCAGCATCCTGCGCGAGCAAGGCTACGACATTTCCTACAAGGGGAAGTGGCACCTCACCTATCCCGTGCTCAACATTCCCGAGAACACTCCAAACATTCAGAACTGGACGGAATTCGACCCGCCCCACCTGCTGGCGAGATTCGGCTATGACGGATGGAACCCACCCGATGCGGGGAATGCTTTGGACATGAAAGACGAGGGCCTGAAAACGCTTGGCGGTGGCCATGCGGATAACGATACCCGCTTCCTTTCGGGCGCCAACGCAATGACGGATCGCGGTTACGGCAAGTCGATCCTGGAATACCTCGAAGAACGCGCGATCGACAGCCAACCCTTCTGTCTGTTCACCTGCTTCGTCAACCCCCACGATATCTGGGTTGCGCCCGACCTCCTGTCTGTCGCGGGTTATTCCCAAGACTTCCTTGATGATCCCATCTATGATGAGATTCAGCCGCCAGCCAACTGGGATGCAACATTGGATCGCAAACCCGCGATACAGACCCTGTTCCGCGATGCCTACAACATCACGAGCCCTATCGATGACGAAGAAAAACGTCTGCTCTATGTGCGTTTCTATGCCTACCTTCAGAGGCTGGTAGACCGACACACCCAGGTTTTGCTGGACAAGGTTCGCGACCTCGGCTTATTGGAGAACACCTTGATTGTCCGCATCGCGGATCATGGCGAGATGGGGATGGCCCACGGGTTGCGCGAGAAAATGCTCACCTGTTACGAGCAGGCGATCCACGTGCCCATGATTTTCAGTAATCCCTCACTGGCCCAGGGCAAGCGCACGCGCAAAATGGCCTCGCTGGTCGACCTGTTACCCACGCTGGCCAGCCTGGCCGGGGTCGACAAAAAACGCTTGGCAGCCCTCTTCGACGGTCAGGATCTCTCCTCCTATCTGTTCGACCCTGACCGGGAGCTACCCGCCGATGATTCCATTCACTTTACCTATGACGAGGCCAGCACCGATATATCGGGGTTCCCGCCCTACATCCGGGCCGTGCGCACCCACACCCACAAGTACGCGGTTTACTTCCAGGAGGACGGCAGCGATTTCCAATACGAGATGTACGACCTCGTCAACGATCCCGGTGAAAACAACAACCTGGCCTATTGGGAAAGCTTGCGGGAATTGCAACAGGGCGATCCTGTAAAATTTCGGGAGACCATGCTGCGCTTGGAGAGCCTGGATAAGCTCTTGCGGGAGGCCATGACCCGTTATGGCACCCTACCCACGATCTTTCGTTGGCCCATCAAGCCGCACTACCTGGCCAATTGGAAAACTCAGGCCTTGCCCGACAAGAGCAAGGACCAATTCATCCAGGAAAGCCTGCCGGCGATTCTGGGTTGAGACCCTCTCATGTGGCCAAGCCGCATGGCTTCCAAGGATGGCGGCGGCCGTTGGCCCATGGACCCAATCCCGGATAGGCAGCCAACCTTTCTCCCCAAAACGACTAAAACCGTTTTTCTGTTTAGGTTTGCGGGCATTCCCGCGACGGGTCAAGGTTGCTTGCAGTCCAGCGAATCGCTCAGGCTGATATAGAGATCGCTCAGAACTCACAAGGAAAACGAGCCCGGTTCTCACCGGGCTCGGATTTGTAAAACTATCGGCCGACTTTGGAAATTAGTAAAAGCGGCGCTTGGGAGGCTTGCCCTGGCGGGTCTTGAATTTGGGATTGGACTTGCAAATGACGAAGGTAACGCCGTGCCGCCGTACGACCTTGCAGTCTTTATGCCGGGAGCGGGCGGTCTTAAGTGAGTTGATGACTCTCATGGTTGTAATCCTCTTTTTTAATACCGGAAGCGGCCAAACGGCCACTCACATGGGGAATCGATCGGCCGGGATGTTTACCAACTGGACTTGGTCACGCCGGGCAGATGGCCTTGCAGGGCCAATTCCCGAAATTTGATGCGCGACAGCTTGAACTTGCGGTAATTTCCCCGGGAACGGCCCGTGACCTCGCAACGAATGCGTACGCGCGTGGGGCTGGCGTCGCGCGGAAGATTGTTAAACTTGCGCGCCGCTTCCTCTCGCTCCGCATCGGAGACATTGAGATCATGCATGATGCCCAGAAGCTCTTTGCGTCTTTCGCGGTATTTCTCGACCATCTTCATACGATGAAGGTTTCTTGCTATTTTTGACTTTTTCGCCATAAAAAATTGACGCTCCTTAACCGTGTCTCACACGTTTCATCTACCGGTTAGGTACTCTAATGGAATCCGAGCCCGGAAGCAACCCATTTTTTGAATGATTGCCTTGGCAGGGCTCAGAATCAGGGGCAGAAAAAGATGAAAAAGACGCGGGGAACCGGGCTGAAAGGGAGCCTCGCGGTTGTTTAGAGCCAACCAGGCGGTAGCGCCCTTCCCGTGGGCCCTAAGATTTGTTATGATGGCAAAACCGTTGGGGGATGGCGGTTTACAAACCCCAAATGCCTCCTAAATGGTTTGAGAATGCAATGCCAGCGGCGGCCGGGAGGAACGGGCCGATACGCCAATGGGTTGCCGCTCCTTTCTGAAATAGTGGAAGGGAAACATTTCTGTTGCGTATACAATACAAAAATGGCTCCGCTTGTTTCGCGGGTTCCAACTTTGCCCTAGACGGGCAACCGAACGGACTTGAGCCACCTTATGTAATTAACGTGGTCTCCACTGCAAAATTCTTCCATGGAAAAGCGCGGTCATGAGCAAAATTCAGGAAGACAATCAGGTCATTGCCGAGTCTGAAAAAAAGACGAAGGCGCCCAAGCGTTATAAGGTCATTCTCCTCAACGATGACTACACGAGCATGGAATTCGTGGTCTATATTCTGCAAAAGGTGTTTCACAAGCCTCCCCAGGAGGCATTTAGCCTGATGATGTCCATCCATCAGACGGGAAGCGGCGTGGGCGGCGTCTATTCTTTTGAAATCGCCGAAATGAAAACGGCGATCGTCATGGAACTGGCGCGCGAGCATGAGTACCCGTTGCGCTGCATCATGGAAGAGGATTAACTTTATGATTAGTCGCGATTTGGAAAAGGCGATCAATCTGGCTTACCATGAGGCCAAACGCAGGAAGCATGAATTTTTTACGCTGGAGCACCTCCTTTTCGCCTTGCTCCACACGCCTCAGACCATCGATATCATCACCAACTGCGGCGGCCAGATTGATGCGCTCAAGAAAGACCTGGACGAATACCTGGAAACGCGGGTGGAGAAGCTGCCCGATTCCCTGGAGCGCGACCCTCAGCAGACCCTGACCATTCAACGCGTACTACAGCGGGCCGCCCTGCATGTCCAGTCCTCCGGCAAGGCGGAAATGGAGCCGGGCAACGTGTTGGTCAGCATGTTTCGCGAGCAGGACTCTCACTCCATTTACCTGCTGGAAAAGCAGGGGATTCAGCGTTTCGACGTGGTGAACTTCATTTCTCATGGCATCTCCAAGGTGAATCCGGGACCCAGCTTCGATCACGATGAAGAGCACGAGGAAGAGGCCGCGGGCCAGCGTCCCAAAGACCCGCTGGAAGCGTTTACCATGGACCTCGTGGCCGCCGCGGAGGCGGGCAAGATCGACCCCCTCATCGGCAGGGAACACGAGATCAGGCGCACCATCCAGGTGCTTTGCAGGCGTAAGAAAAACAATCCGCTCTATATCGGCGACCCGGGCGTGGGGAAGACCGCGCTCGCCGAGGGCCTGGCCCGAGCCATTCATGAGGACAAGGTGCCCGAGGTGCTGAAGGGCGCGCGCATCTACTCTCTCGATATGGGCGCATTGCTGGCCAACACCAAGTTTCGGGGCGAGTTCGAAGCCCGATTGAAGGGTGTGGTGGCAGCGCTCACCAAGCTACCCAAAAGTATTCTGTTTATCGACGAAATTCACACCATCGTGGGCGCCGGCGCCACCAGCGGCGGAAGCATGGATGCCTCAAACATCCTGAAACCGGCCCTCGCCAATGGCGATATCAAGTGCATCGGCTCCACCACGCATGAGGACTACAAGTCCAGCTTTGGCAAGGACCGCGCACTCGCCCGCCGCTTTCAGTCCATCGACATTTTCGAGCCCTCCCCCGATGAAACCTACAAAATCCTACTGGGCCTGCGCGGCCGTTACGAGAAACACCACGGCATCCGATTCACCAACGCGGCCCTGCGTTCGGCCGCCTTCCTGGCCGCCAAACACATCAACCACCGTCATCTTCCGGACAAGGCCATCGACGTCATCGACGAGGCCGGCGCCTCGCTCCAATTGACGCCCACGGCCACGCGTAAAAAACGAATTTCCACCAAGGACGTGGAGTCGGTCATCGCCTCGATGGCAAAAATTCCACCCAAAACCGTTTCCACCGACGATCGCGACCGGCTCAAGACCATTGACCGCGACCTCAAACTGGTTGTTTACGGCCAGGACGAGGCAATCGAGGCCCTGTCTGAGGCCATAATTCTCAGCCGCTCCGGTTTGCGGACCGAGGATAAACCCGTGGGCTCGTTTCTGTTTAGCGGACCGACGGGGGTCGGCAAAACCGAGGTAGCAAAGCAATTGGCGCGCATCCTCGCCGTCGAATTTATTCGCTTCGACATGAGTGAATACATGGAGAAACACACGGTCTCCCGCCTCATCGGGGCGCCTCCCGGCTACGTGGGTTTCGATCAAGGCGGTCTGCTGACCGATGCCGTCAACAAAACGCCCTACGCGGTCATCCTGATGGACGAAATCGAGAAGGCGCATCCGGATATCTT
>JBGTRP010000500.1:0-5788 GCA_041940685.1 Acanthopleuribacteraceae bacterium | reverse complement strand
CGGTATCTGGGCAAAAAGGGCGACGGCCGCTTCCTGAAACGCGGGCTCTACTCGGGCCTTCGCTGATCCGGCCGGGCGCGGGCAGCAAAGTCTTTCCCGTTTGTGGGAATCCGGCTGAAAATGTTAAGATAGGGTCAGCACAAGCGATTGCCAGGAACTCCTTGAATCGAAAGGCTCCTGCCCGTGATTGGCTTCAGCATGGTCTCGGGAAATGGGCGCTCCGGCTCTCGGGTCCACGCTTTCGATTCTCCCGCTCCCCGTGAATAACCAATTTCCGGCTATATTGCCGGTTTTTTTATCTCCGTTTCCTTGACTGGACCCAGCCTTGAGGTACCGCGTGCAAAACCCCCAAAACCCTGCCAAGAAAACCTTGCCGCGAAACGTTTTTCCCCGCAAGCGTCCACCGCGAGAGGGTCGCGGAAACCCATATCTCTCTATTGGAGCGGCGAACGGCCGCCCGCATTCATCATTGAAGGAGGCCTCCAAGCCATGCCGAGAATCGTTAAATCCGGACTGATTCAAATGAGCCTGCCGCTCACCGAGGGCGAGGGCAGCATCGAAGAAATTAAACAGGCGATGCTGGAGAAACATATCCCCTATATCGACCAGGCCGGGGCCCAGGGCGTCCAAATTCTCTGCCTGCAAGAAATTTTTAATACGCCCTATTTCTGCCCCGGCCAGGATTCCAAATGGTACGCTTCCGCGGAAACCATTCCGGGCCCCACCACCGAGTTGATGCGGGAGTACGCCAAAAAGCACCGCATGGTGATCGTGGTCCCGATCTATGAAAAGGAAAAGGCCGGCTTCCTTTACAACACGGCCGTGGTGATCGACGCGGACGGCAGCGTTTTGGGCCAATACCGCAAGAATCATATTCCGCATACCAGCGGATTCTGGGAAAAGTTCTTCTTCAAGCCTGGGAACATGGGCTATCCGGTCTTCCAAACCCAATACGCGAAGGTAGGCGTATATATTTGTTACGATCGCCACTTTCCCGACGGGGCGCGGGTGTTGGGGCTCAACGGCGCGGAGATCGTGTATAACCCCTCGGCCACGGTGGCCGGCCTCTCCCAATATCTGTGGAAGCTGGAGCAGCCCGCGCACGCAGCCGCGAACGGGTATTTCATGGGTTGTATCAACCGGGTCGGGGAAGAAAAGCCCTGGAACTTGGGTCGATTCTACGGCTCCTCCTACTTCGTGGATCCGCGTGGTCAAATATTCAAATGCGCGTCCGAGGACAAGGACGAGTTGCTGGTGGCCGAATTCGATTTGGACATGATCGAAGAGGTTCGCGCAACCTGGCAATTCTTCCGGGATCGTCGCCCCGAAACCTACGGCAAGCTGGTAGAGCTTTAGGAGGCAACCATGACCGTAAAATCACCGCCGAAAACCTCGGCCACGACCTCGCCGACCAGCGAGGAAGTGCGCGAACGAGGCCGCCGCCACCTCTTCCCCGCGGTTTCCCACTATTACAAGGAACCGATTGTCGTGGCCGAGGGCAAGGGCTCTCATGTACGCGATCAGGATGGCCGCGATTACTTGGACTTCTTCGGAGGGATTCTCACGGTATCCGTGGGCCACGCCCATCCAGAGGTCAACGCGGCCATCATCGCCCAGATCAACCGGCTCAGCCATATCTCCACCCTCTACCCCACCCTGCCCATGGCGGATCTGGCCGAAAAGTTGGCCGGTATCGCGCCCGGAAAGCTGGAGAAATGTTTCTTTACCGCCTCCGGAACCGAGGCCGACGAGACGGCCGTCATGATGGCGCAAACCTATACCGGCCGTCAGGAGATCCTGGGCCTGCGCCATGGGTATTCGGGCCGTTCGCTGCTGGCCCAATCGCTGACCGCGCACGCCTCCTGGCGCGCGATCCCCACCCAGGTCGCCTCGGTCAAGCATGCGCTCTCGCCCTACTGTTACCGCTGCCCCCTGAAAAAAACCTACCCGTCCTGCGGCGTGGCCTGCGCCCAAGACGTCAAAGAGCTGATCCAAACCACCACGGTCGGCAAGGTGGCCGGCATGCTGGCCGAGCCCATCCTGGGTGTTGGCGGCTTCATCACTCCGCCGCCGGAATACTACAAGATTGTGGCGGACATCATCCGCGAACACGGCGGCGTCTTCATTTCCGACGAGGTGCAGACCGGGTTCGGCCGCACCGGAAAAATGTGGGGCATCGAGCATTTCGATGTGGAGCCTGACATGATTTCCGCGGCCAAGGGCATTGCCAACGGCATGCCGCTCGGCGTCCTTATCGCCACCGCTCCCATCGCCGACTCGCTCACCAAAAACACGATTTCCACCTTCGGCGGCAATCCCGTGAGCTGTGCGGCCGCAAAAACCACCATCGACATCATCCAACGGGACAAACTCACCGAAAACTCGGCCGCGATGGGCGCTATCCTGCGCGAGGGCCTGGAACGGCTGCGCCACAAGTTCCCCGCGTTGGTCGGCGACGTGCGCGGCATGGGCCTGATGCAGGCCATCGAGTTGGTGGAGGACGAAACCATCCAAAACCGCACCCCCAACCAGGAGGCCACCAAGTCCTTTTTTGAGGAAACCAAAAAGCGCGGGCTTCTGATTGGCAAGGGCGGCCTTTACGGCAATTCCATCCGCATTGCCCCGCCGCTGAATATCGAGGAAAACGAGATTCAGGAGGCGCTGCGCATCATGGAGGAATCCCTTGACGCCATTCATTAGGAGGACGTTCGAATTTCGCCGAGGACAGCCGGATCGAGCCACGAGAAAAGATTCCAGAAACCGGCTCTATCTCGCATCTGACCTCTGATCTCTGGCATCTGACCTCTGACCTCCGACCTCTGATAACTTGATCAAATTCGATTGGGGAGCTTTATACATGACCAACCGCCTGAACCCGGGCCAACTCCTACCCGATGGCCGGCTCGAGCAGCGTTTTTCCCAAGCCAAACCGCTCTACACGGCCGGTGAGGCCGTCAACGAGGCCAACCGCTGCCTTTATTGCCACGATGCCCCCTGCATCAAGGCCTGTCCCACGAGCATTGATATTCCACGCTTTATTAAAAAGATCGCCACCGGCAATGTTCGCGGCAGCGCCAAAACCATTCTGGACGCCAATATTTTGGGCTATAGCTGCGCGCGGGTCTGCCCCGTGGAGGAATTGTGCGTGGGTTCCTGCGTGTACATGGATTGGAACCGGCCGCCCATTCAAATCGGCCGCCTGCAACACTACGCCACCCATCATGCGCTGGAAGGAGAAAAGGCCGGCGGCCGCAAGCTTTTCGAACCCAAACCCGCCAATGGACGGAAGGTGGCCCTAATCGGCTCGGGACCCGCCTCGCTGGCCTGCGCCGCCTACCTTGCGCTGGAGGGCGTATCCGCGACCATCTTTGAAAAGCGCGCCTTGCCCGGAGGCCTAAACACCACGGGCATCGCGCCCTACAAAATGCCGGCCGGCGAATCCCTCGCCGAGGTTTCCTGGCTGCTGGAACTAGGGGTCAGGCTGGAAACCGGCAGGGAGGTGGGCCGGGATATCGAGACGCAAAACCTTCTGCAGGACTACGACGCGGTGTTCATCGGCATCGGCCTGGGAAAAGACCGCTTGCTGGGCCTGCCCGGCGAGGAGGGGCCCGGCGTTTTCGGCGCCACCCACCTGATCGAACGCATCAAAAATGAGGCCGGCTTCCAAATCCCGGATGCGGTAAAAAAGGCGATTGTAATTGGTGCGGGCAATACGGCTATCGACATCGCCCGGGAGCTGGCCATGCTCGGTTTGGAAGAGGTGCGCATGGTCTACAGGCGCACGGAGTCGGAAATGTCGGGCTACCGATTCGAGATGGACCACGCCCGCCATTACGGCGTGAGGCTGTTGGAGAACCGCACGCCCCAGGAAGTGCTGCGCGAGGGTGAACGACTCACCGGTCTGCGCGTGGAACGGGGCGGTCAAAGCGAGGACTTGGACTGCGACTGGCTGATCTACGCGGTGGGTCAGCAGAAATTCGCGGGCCTAGCCCAATCCTTCCCCGGCGTGGCGCTCACCGACAAGGGTTGGGTCGCGGTCGACCCCGCTACCCGTCAAACCGGAAACCACAAGGTCTACGCGGGCGGAGATTGCATCAACGGCGGCAAGGAAGTGGTCAACGCGGTGGCCGACGGCCGCGAGGCGGCCTTCGCCATGCTCCGCGCCTGGCAGGACTGATCCCCACAGCGCCCGGCGCCCCGCCACTTGGTCGGCATGAGCCAAGGCATCATTTTCTCAACATAATTCCCTAAATGCTTCGGAAAAGGCTGGAGGCAAAACATGGCAGATCTCACTTCCCACTTTTGCGGTATCAAGAGCCCGAACCCCTTCTGGTTGGCATCCGCGCCTCCCGCGAACTGCGGCGAACAGGTGATGCGCGCCTTCGATCATGGCTGGGGCGGCGCGGTCTGGAAAACGCTGGGAGAGCCCATCGTCAATGTCTCCTCCCGTTTCGGCGCCATCGATTACGGCAACGCCCAGGTCATCGGCTTCAACAATATCGAGTTGATCACGGACCGGCCCATTTCCGCCAATTTGAAGGAAATCTATGAGACCAAAAAACGCTATCCCAACCACGCGGTGATCGTTTCCCTCATGGTGGAATCGCGAGATCAATGGCAAGACCTGATCAAGCGGGCGGAGGACACGGGCGCCGATGGCCTGGAACTGAACTTTGGCTGTCCCCACGGCATGTGCGAGCGGGGCATGGGCAGCGCCGTGGGTCAGGAACCGCGCGTTCTCGAAGAGATCACCTCCTGGACCAAGGAATTCGCGCAAACGCCGGTCATCGTGAAGCTCACGCCCAATATCACCGAGATCACCGAGCCCGGAGTCGCCGCGCAAAAGGGCGGCGCGGACGCGGTTTCCCTGATCAACACCATCAAATCTATCATGGGCGTGGACCTGGACAGCTTCGTCCCCAAGCCCATCGTGGGCGACGAGAGCACCAACGGCGGCTACTGCGGACCCGCGGTCAAGCCGATCGCGTTGCATATGGTCGGCTCCCTGGCCCGCTTGCCCCATTTCAAGATTCCCATTTCCGGCATCGGCGGAATCGGCAATTGGCGGGACGCCGCGGAGTTTTTGGCCTTGGGCGCCACCAATGTTCAGGTTTGCACCGCGGTGATGACCCATGGTTATCGCATCGTGGAAGACATGATCGAGGGTTTGAGCAATTATCTGGATGAAAAGGGCATGGCCTCGGTGGATCAACTGATCGGACGCGCGGTGCCCCATTACACGGACTGGAGCGAGTTGGACCTCAACTACAAGGTGGTGGCCAAGATCGACGCGGAAACCTGTATCGGCTGCCAGCGCTGCTACACGGCCTGCCTGGACGGCGCGCATCAGTGCATCCACACGGATGCCGGGCCCTGCCAGGCCTATCACGGCGAAAGCGATCACGGCATGAACGCCCGCGCGGAGGTCAAGGCGCCGGTCACTCACGCAACCGAGGGCAATCCGGAGGTGCGCGTGCCCTGGGTGGACGAACAGGAATGTATCGGCTGTAACCTCTGCGAGATCGTCTGCCCGGTTCCCGGCTGCATTAGCATGGAGCGGGTGTCCAACGGTAAGGAGCGTCTCAGTTGGAGTGACCGCGCGGCGCGCGGCGAGACCGTGGTGCATGGCGGGCTGCAGGGTTAGCAGCTATTCCAGCTAACTCATAACGCCCTTTGATTATCGAAAGCCCTCTGCAACGGGAACGTTCTTTGCCCAATCTATTTATGCTGAAACATCACCTAAGGATTCGCCGGTCGGGATCCTCCTCCCTTATTCGCCAGTTTGCAG
>JBGTRP010000499.1:0-5818 GCA_041940685.1 Acanthopleuribacteraceae bacterium | reverse complement strand
GCTGAAATTTGCGGCAAAAGGAATTTCCGTGGGCGCGTGAAAACGGATGTCGCGAACGGCGAGACCCTTGATCCGGCTTATGCTGTTGTAGACGTGGAAATGAGTGAAGTTGAAGGCGGTTTCAAAAAGGGCTTTGCCGCCGAATGCCTTCTGGATTCGAGCCAAGGGAAAACGTCGATGCGGGAGGAGCCGGCCTTCCTCGTTCACCACCTCGGCAATTAGATCCGCCCAGCTTCCATCGGGCAGGCGCAATCGGAAAGGCAGGGTGTTGAGAAACAAGCCCAGCACCCGTTCGCCTCCCTCTTGCTCCAAACGTCCATTGGCCACCAGGCCGGTCAGCACTTCCCACCGGCCCGCCAGCAGGGCGAGCACGCGCACATGCGCGGCCAGGAGCAGAGACTTAATCGGCGCCTCGGTTTCTAGCGCCAAAGCTTCCAGTTCTTTGCAAAGCTTTTCCGGCATGGAGATTTCCACGCGGCCTTCATCCCCTTCCGAGGGGACATCCACGGCCGCCCGCGGCGCCGGCGTGAGCTCGAAGTCCGTCAGGTGGTCTACCCAAAAATCTTGCGTTTGCGCCTCTTCCAGGACGCGCGACTCCATCAGCGCGTAGGCGTGGAAATTGGTTTCAGGCTCGGTCAGGAACGCGGGCTCCTGTCCACCGATCCAGGCGAAATAGGTCTCGAAAAGCTCGGACAAAAGGCTGGCCACGCTCCATCCGTCCAGGATCGCGTGATGCTCGCTGAGGGTGAAACGAAATCGGTTTCGCGAAAGGCGGTGGACATGGATGCGCAAAAGCCCGGGTCGCCTCCAATCGAAGGAGCGATCCTTCTCCCGTTCATACCAGTCATTGAGCGCCTTTTCCTGGTTGCTTTTCCCGATGCGTTGCAGGTCTATGAACGTGAATGGATTGTCCACTTGGGCATAGACCAGTTGCAGGGGATCGCCGAAGTTGTGAAGGTCGAAGGCCGTTCGCAGGACCGGATGGCGGCCCATCACCCTTGCCGCGGCTCGCTCCAGAATTTTCGGGCTGCATGGGCATTCCAGTTCGAAGCTGGTGAGGTTATGGTACGCGCGGCGGGTCATTTCGCCCTGGAATACCATGCCCCGCTGCAGAAGGGTAAGCGGATAGGCGTCCGCGACGCCCTCGGGAATCCGACTCCGGTCCTCCGCGGACAGGGATGCGAACGGTTGGGGTTTCAGTTGTTCGGCGTCTCCATCTCCGCCCACCAGTGGCGCCAACTCGGCAATGGTCGGGTATTGGAAGAGAAGGGGCAGAGTAAGGCTCAGACCGGCATTCTTTGCTGCCGCGAGAATTCGGATGCTGAGAATGGAATCGCCGCCCAACTCAAAAAAGCGGTCGTGAATGCCGGGCTCCTTCACATTGAGGACCCGCGACCAAATAGAGGCCAAAAGCTTTTCCGTCCGATTGCGCGGTTCAATATGCTTCCTGCCGGCGCCGACCCTCCCGCGTTTGGGCTCTGGCAGGGCGTCGCGGTCAATTTTTCCATGGGCTGTCAGGGGAAAGCTTTTCAGGAACACGAACGAGGCCGGCGTCATGTAGGTGGGAAGCGCGCGTCCGAGGAAGCGCTGCAATTCACTGGCGTCAAGGGCTTCCCCATCCCGGGTTCGGAGATAGGCGATCAGCGCCTTGGTGGTGGGGTCCCGTTCATCCTCGCGAGCCAGGGTCAAAGCCTCCAGGACGCCCGGAAAGGAAGAGAGCCTGGCGTCAATTTCGCCCAATTCAATGCGGAACCCGCGGATTTTCACCTGGTAATCGCAACGCCCCAGGTAATCCAGGTCCCCGTTTTCCCGGTATCGGCCCAGGTCGCCACTGCGGTACAAGCGTCGACCGGACGCCTCGGATGGCGCGAGGAACGGATTGGGAACAAAACGGGCGGCCGTGAGATCGGGCCGCTTTAGGTAGCCCCTGGCGAGGCCCGCGCCGCCCACGTAGATTTCGCCGGTAATCCCCAGTGGCGCCGCCCGCATTTCGGCGTCCAGCAAATACAGCCTCAGGTCCGGGATGCGGGCGCCCAACGGCGCGCCATGGAAGCTGAGATCCTCGCGCGACAGGGACCGATAGGTGACATGTACGCAGGTTTCGGTGATGCCATACATATTGACGAGGGTGGGTTGCTCGTCGCCGTATCGCTGAATCCAGGGTTTCAGGACGCCCATGTCGAGGGCTTCCCCGCCGAAGATCACATACCGCAAGGGCAATTTCCTACCCGGTTCGCGGGTTGTTTCCACCCGCGCCAAGCGCGAAAATGCCGAGGGCGTCTGGCTGAGCACCGTGACCTCGTACCTCTCCAGGAGCGCGTGAAAAGCCTCGGGCGAGCGAGCCGCTAATTGGGGAACCACCAGCAGCCGGCCCCCGTGGAACAACGCCCCCCAAAGCTCCCAAACCGTGAAATCAAAGGCGTAGGAGTGGAATAGGGTCCAGGTGTCGGACTCCAGGAATTCGAACCAGAGTCGCGTGGCCGTAAACAGGCGAGACACATTGGCGTGGGTCACGCAAACGCCCTTGGGTTTGCCGGTGGAGCCGGAGGTATAGATGATGTAGGCGCCGTTGCGCACATCGATCCGAACATTCAGATCGGTGTCCCGCGGGTTTTCTGCTGCCGAGGAAACCGCGTCCAGGTAGACGGTTCGCGTCTGGGTTGGCAGGCTGACCACGGGGAGGTGGCGCTGGGTGAGGAAAACCGCCATTCCCGCATCCTTCGCGATGAAAGCGAGCCGTTCCTCGGGGTAGGCCGGGTCCATGGGTACATAGGTCCCGCCGGCCTTCAAAATCGCCAGGATGGCAAGAACGAGATCCGCGGAGCGCTCCACATGCAGACCCACCAGGGCTTCGGGTCCCACCCCGAGGTTGCGTAGCCTTTGGGCGAGCTGGTTCGAGGCGCCGTGGAGGGCCGCGTAATCGATCCGTGTCTCTTGCCCGGGAAAAAAGTCTCGGAATGCGCCGCCCAGGAAAGGCAGGATCAACGCTTCCCGGCTTGGAAATCTTCTCGCCGCGGTGGCGAACCACCGGTGTATGGGAAGGGGGCGGTTTGAATCCTCCGGAACCTCGTTCCAGCCGTGAATCAACATGCGCTGCTCGGCATCGTCCATGATCGGGACTTCCGTGGGCGGCCGTTCCAGATAGCGGGGCAAGGCGTTTAGCGCGCAATCCAAATGCCTGGCCATCCGGGCGATCGCGACTTCCTGGAAACGGGCGCTGTCATAACTGATCCGCAGTCGGAAGGACTCCATGGGTTGGGCAATTATGGTCAGGGGAAATGGCGTTTCCTCGAAAATGGCGATTTCTTCGAAGCGCAGGCCCGAACGTTCCTCCAAGCCCCTGCTGTCCAGCGGGTAATTCTCGAAGACGAGAAGCGTTTCGAACAAAATTTTCCCCTCGGGGAGAGCGGCCAAGCGTTGAATCCGCTGCAATGGCGTATGCGCGTGCGCCTCGCGGCGTGCGCCGGCCTCGTGTAGGCGCTGTAACCAGGTTCGAAGCGTTTCGTTTTTGCAGGCCTCAACGCGAACGGGCAAGCTATTGATCAGGAGTCCCACCATGAATTCCACGCCGGGAATCTCCGTGGATCGACCGGAGACCGTTGTCCCGAAGAGGACCTCCCGGTCGTGGCTGTAGCGGGCGAGCAACAGGGCCCAGGCGCCCTGTATCAGCGTGTTGAGGGTCACCTTGCAGGCGCGGGCCGTTAACCTCAGATCATCGTAGACACGCTCGCTCAATTGGCGCGTCAACTCGCGGTGGCCGGATGCTGTCCCGGGCCCGATTCCTGCGATGGAAAGCGATGTCGGCGAAGAGAATCCCTCCAACTCTCGTTTCCAAAACTCCTCGGAAGCTTGCGGATCCTTGGCGCGAAGCCAATCAATGAAATCCCCGTACGCGCCATGGCCCTTCCGGCGGGCTCGGGTTTCGGCTTCAAGGCCTCGATAGGTCGCAAACACCTCTTCCAGCACCAGGGAGAGCGACCAGCCATCCAGAAGAATGTGGTGGTAGCTCCAAACGAAGCGCCAGGATTCCGGCTCCAATTGGAAAAGCGCGAACCGCATCAGGGGCGGACGGTCAAGGGCAAAGCCCCGCTTGCGGTCCAATTCGAGGTAATTTTCGACCTCTTGCCGGCGCAAAACCGGGTCCTGACCGCGGGGGTTGCTGACCACCCAGGGCAGCACGACCGATTCATGAACCAGTTGAAGCGGTTGGGAAGGGTTCTCCCACAGGAAGCTGGACCGTAAGACAGGGTGCCTGGCGGCGGTGGCCTGCCAGGCCCGTTCGAAGCGCACCAGATCGAGCGCGCCCCGGAAGGTGCAGGCCAGTTGCTCGATGTAGGCCACCGAGTCGCGCTGGTAGAGGCCGTGGAAAAGCATGCCCTCCTGCATGGGTGAGAGCGGGTAGATATCCACCACATTGGGGCATTTCTCCAGGAGGACGTCGAGTTGGGGCCGGGTCATGCCGGCATGGGGAAAATCGCTGGGAGTCCTGCAACTCGCGCCCGGTTTCCGGCAATGGTCGATCAGCAGTTCGACGCGCTTTAGGAAAGACGCGGCCAAGGCGCGTACCGAAACTCGTTTGTGGAAATTCCGGCTATAGACCCATTGGATATGAAGCCGCTGGTTCTCGATGAAGCTGTTGATTTCGAATAGATGGGCCCTGGGGTTGGATGCCGCATGATTTGCTCCGGTCGGCCAGTTCGAGCGGCGGAGAATGGGGGCTCTGAGGGAGGTGTCGAGGCCGCCCAAATGGTTGAAGAGGATTTCTGGTTGGGGCGGCGCCTCATTCGACGCGCTTTTTTGGGTTGTCCCGCCAAAATAAGCCAAGCCGAAATCCAAAGCCGGTGGCAGGCTGCGCAGTTGTTCCTTGACGGATTTGATGTCGCGTTCGGGCGAACCGGTTTTCTCAAGTTGAATTTGAACGGGGTATTTGGCCGTGAACCAACCCACGCTGCGGGATAGGTCCAGGCCCGAACCCCGATCCAAGCGCCCATGGCTTTCCCGGTCGATATCCACTCGAGAATTGCCGCTCCAATCGAGGATGACCCGCGCGAGAGCAGCGATTAGAAGCTCATCCACGCCAAGGCGGAAAGCCTTGCCGCGAAGCTCGGACAAGGCGCGGGTGCGCGGGGGATCGAGGGCGATCTCCACGAAACGGGCGTCCGCGGTGAGGTTGTCGGACATTTTCGGCCGTTTGTCCCTGGGCAGGGGAGCGGCCGGTCGCCAACCAAGCCACGGATCTCGGCTTGCGGCGGCCGCGGACTTCTGCAGGTAAAGGCTCCATTCCTTAAAAGAGGCGGTTTTGGGCGGAAGGGCCAGGGTCTCATGGAATTCAAGTCCCTTGATCAGGGCGGAGAGATCTTCCGCCAGGATGCGCCAAGAAACCGCATCCACCACCAAATGATGAATCACAAGAAACAAGAGATCGTGGTGGGCGCCCACTCGGAAGAAGGCGGCTCGGACTAGAGGCCCTTCCGCGAGAACCAGGCGTCCTTGAAGCTCTGAAGCAATTCGGGTGACCGCTCTTTTTTGATCGGTCTTCCCAAGTCCTTCGATGTCGAAAAAATGGAAGCCCGGTCCGGAAGCGTCGCGCGCATGACGGGCTTTCCAGCCCTCGGGTCCGCGTTCGAATCGCAGGCGTAGCGCGTCATGGTGTTGAACAAGGCGCTTCAGCGCTCGTTCCAGCAGGTCTGCCGGGATCCGAGGCGTTATTTCCAACAGCAACGATTGGTTGAAGTGTTCGGGCGCCGGGAGCTCTCTGCTAAAGAACCATCGCTGAATGGGACTCAGGGGCGCGGAACCGGAAACTTTTTTGTTGGTC
>JBGTRP010000498.1:0-5836 GCA_041940685.1 Acanthopleuribacteraceae bacterium | reverse complement strand
CATGAGAAGGGCGCCTTCACCGGCGCCCACGCCACGCGCCTGGGATGCTTCGAACGCGCCCAAGGGGGAACCCTGTTCCTGGATGAGATCGGCGAGATCCACGAGGCCTTTCAGGCCAAGCTGCTGCGGGTGCTTCAGGAGAAAGAGGTCTTGCGGGTAGGCGGCGTCCGGCCGCGCCCCGTGGATGTGCGCGTGGTGGCGGCCACCAACCGCGACCCGCGCGAACAGGTCGCCAACGGCCAATTCCGCGAGGACCTTTATTTCAGGATCAATGTGATTCCCATTCACATTCCACCCTTGCGGGAACGCGGCGACGACATCCTTCCCCTCGCCCGCCACTTCCTCGCGAAGCAATCTATTGTGAACGGCCGCCTCCTGAGCATGAGCAAGCGCTCCGAATCCGCGCTCAGCCGCCATTCCTGGCCGGGCAATGTTCGCGAATTGGAGAACAGCATCGAACGGGCTTCCGTGTTGGCGAGAAGCGAAACCATCGAACCCGAGGACCTGCTCTTGGAACCGGAACGCCAGGGCAACCCGGACCCATCAACCGCCGCCCTGCAAACCCTGCAAGAAGCCATGGATGCCGGCGCCCGAAAATGCATTCAGCGGGCATTGGCGGCGAGCGGCAACCGCAGGGCGGAAGCGGCCGCGCTATTGGGCGTGGAACGCACCACGCTCTACCGCTTCATGAAAAAGCTCGGCCTGGATTGAGCCATATTATTTCGGTTTTTCGAAACCGTTTTGGGAAATAAGGGCTGGGACCATTCGGCGCCACTTCAGCGTTGCGGTTGCGCAACGCGAAAGGTTGCAAAACTGCAATATCGGTCTTGTTCTCAAGGAAAAAATCTTCCGAGACGCCGCTCTGCAAGGGTTTTGGATGTTGGCACGAGGGTTGCCCTACAGGGCATCGACCCGTTGATCGGGAATTCGTTACGCCCTGGAGGCCATCATGCTCTGGAAACGCGTTATCTTGTCTCTGGTTCTTATCTTTTTTCTGTTCCTCACGGTTCGCGCCGTCAACGCTCATGGCTATCTGGGCGTGATTCTGATGTTCAACTCCAACCCGGCCACGGAACTCCTCTCCTGGGACCTGATCATCAGCCTGGCGCTGGTTTCGATTTGGCTGGTGGCCGACGCCCGCAAACACGGCCATGCTTTTGTTCCGTTTCTGCTGATTACCCTCTTTTTCGGCGTGGCCGGTCCCCTGCTATACCTGATTTTGAGAGGGTTTTCCCTTCGCATGCAACGGGTAGAGGCCAGCCTGGTATTTTTGGGTCTCTGCGCCTACAGCGCAATCACCCATCCCTTGGCGGATTTGCGGAGGGAAATACCCGAAATCGACCAAGCCTCGGCCGAGACGCGGGGCCGCGCGCTCATGCAGGCCAGCGCGGAAGCACATGGCCTGACCGCCTGGCGCCGGTATCAGACCCATTCCGTGGAAGCACGCGATCTTTGGCTAGCAGAAAGTTGGTGGCCCGAGCGCGAGCAAGGCCTTCGCCTGCACTTCCTCTCCGGCACCTTCACCTCACAAGCACAGTTGCTCGATGGCGCGGGCATGGGTCAGCTTTGGGGCATCCAGGCGTGGACGCCCTATCGGCAGGAACATTTTGAGGCCCCGCTTCTAGCCCTCGATGGACCCGCGCCCGAAATCAGCTTTTACCTGCCCTCGCTCCACTACTTCGCCGAGTTGCCCTTCCGCCTGCTGGAAGCGGAGCATCTGATCTACCAAGGCAAGGCGAAGCTCCACGGCAAAACCTATGAACGCGTGCTGGCAACCTGGGGCGCGCCCCAACCCAACGCGCGGCATGACCAATACATGCTCTGGATCAACAGTGAAACCAAACTCATCGAAATGGCGCGTTATACGGTGCGCGATGCGGCCGACCTCAGGAACGGCTTCCAGAAAAAGCTGATGCAATCCCTCGCCATGGGCACCATTCACTTTGAGGATTACCGCAAGGTAGAGGGCGTCTGGCTGCCCTATGTCCACACCATCACCCTACAACCACCCGAGTTGACCCGCTTTCCTCTCGACAAAAATTACTTCCATCGGCTGGAAATCCAAGACATCCAATTCGATGCCGTATCCCCGGAATTGTTATGCCCACTCAATCTGGAGGCCGAGCCGGGTGATCGAAAAAGCCAGGACATAAGCGGGCCCAATATCCGTTCCGCGAGTGATGGATGAGGACCCGGCGGGATCGCCGACTTGCAGTCGGCATTTATAAAACCCAATTGCCCAGCCCGAGTACAACTCGGCGCTCCTGTCTATCCGCCTTGCAACTTTTCGCGGATGTAGCGCGCGCGAGTGCGCCCCACGGGCAGCACAACCCGGTTCGCCAATTCCAGCTCGTAGCGGCTGCCTGGCCGGTTGCGGATACAGCGCACATGATCCATGTTGACAATATAGGATTTGTGAATGCGCTCGAAACAGGGCGGCAGAATCATCATCAGCCCATCCAGCGATTTGCCGTGAAGCTCACTACGCCCGCTTTCCAAAACCAGCTCCGCGTAGGGCCCGGCGCCCTTGGCGTAGCGTACTTCCTCGATGGCGATCAACTCCACCTTACCCTGTTTGGCCAAGCCAAGGTAACGGGCGCCGTAATCCGAGCGGCTAGCCGCATCGCGAAAGCGCGCCAATGCTTGGGCCAGCCGCTTCCGGTCAAAGGGCTTGGGTATGAAATCGAGGACGCCGTACTCGAAAGCTCGAATGGCCCGCTCCGTGTGCGCGGAAACGACCACGGTATGGAAGGAGCGGGCAACCAACCGCTCCAGTAAATCAAAACCATCCCTGCCGTTGAGATTCAAGTCCAGAAGCAGCAGATCGATCGGCCGGGTATCCAGTTGGGCCAGCCCGGCCTGCAGGTTGCCGACCCGCTTCAACCAGGATAGTTGTTTTCCCAAGATCTCCCGGGTGAGACGCTCCAGCCGGCGCGCGATGACCACCTCGTCTTCCACGATCAGGATTCGCATCAGGCCGCCTTTATCTCGATAATCGTTTGCCAGGCCCCTGGAATGGGGCCATGCCGAAAGGTCCACCTGCCGGGGTAGCGTTCCCGCAGACGCGCTTTGATATAGCGCAAACCCGTGCCCTCTGCCAAGGCGGGAGACGCTTCCAAGGTAGGCGCGGTAAAGGTGAAGCGGCGGCCCGTGGGTAAGGACTCCATTTCAAGCCGGAGCCGATGGTCCGCGGCGCCGCCATGATGGCTCACCCCATTTTCGACCAGGGTATGAAAAAGCGCGGGCGGCACGGTTTGCGCGGGATCTACGCCTTTTGTTTCCAGGCTGAAGCGGCAATCTCTGCGATAGCCCATCACGGCCAGGTGAGAGCGGCACAGCGCCAACTCCTGCTCCATTGAAATTTCTTGACGGTTGGAGATCTGGCCCAATAACCGCAGCTCATCCGCCAGAGCGTGGAGCAGCCGGACGCCCGTGGCCGGCGCCTCTTCCAACCACTCGATCAGCGAGGTCAGGGTGTTTAACAGAAAATGCGGTTGAATATTCTTTTTGAGCAACTCGATCTCCAGCCGCGCCGCCGTGAGCATTGCCTCTCGACGGGCTCGCGACCTTGCGCGCAATTCCAGGGCCTGGGCGATGGTCAGGCCCAACAGCAGCAGTCCGAAAGCCATGAAAAAGTAGCGGTCCATAAACCCATAACGCTTCCAGACCATCAAGCCGAAGACCAGAGAAATGCCGGCCAGCGCGAGCCGCGACCCCGGTTTCCCGTACAGAACGGCTCGCGCCAAAAGCAAAAGAGCGAGAACCAGGGTTCCGAACATCATGGCCATGGCGCGGCCATCAAAGGTCCGACTCGCGGCAAAACCAGCCGCGAGTCCGACAAGCGCCAACAAAAGCCAACGGAGTTTTTCTCCTGGAAAGAACCGGGACGCCAAAAAAACCACGAGCAGGAAACAGGTCATCGCGGTCAGCGCTAACACCGATTGAAGGCGCAACGCGTGTTTGTGGTAGGCGTAACCGAAGAGATCACGCCAACTTTCGGCCACGATCATGGCGGCGACACTCAAGCACAGGAGCGCAAACAGCAAGGTGTCGGTTCGTCTGTCGTCCACGGCGAACACCAACAAGTAGAACAGCCCCACCAGAAAGATGATGCCGAGGAACGGCAGTCGCTGGGTTGAGTGGAAATCCATTGCTCTAGTGGGTAAAGCCATGGGCTTCAAGTCGATATGAAAAAGGTAACCCGCGGCTTTTTTGGACTTATGAAAGCTGGAGAGACGCATGGCCAGACGGTGCCGTCCAAGTCCGGCGAGATCATCCGGGACCAGAAAGGCGTTGTCCAGCGGGCCCGGTTTCTCGGAAACGCGATCTTGGCCAACCTGACCGCTTCGCCCGATCAGCCGGCCATCCCACCACAACTCATAGGAGGCGGTGGCAATAATTTCCAAGGACAATGGACGCTGGAGCCCGCTCCTCTCGGGAAGGTCCACCTCGCCCACAACCCAAAACACCGCACCCGCCAGTGCGGGATCAAAGCCCTGCATCGGCTTCCATGCTGGATCGCTCATGGGGGAGGCAGCCCATGCGGGATGATCGCCAAGCCGGTAAAATAAGGATTCGACCTTGATAAGATCCGTGGCCCCGAGGCGAGGCGCCGAAATGGCGAGCCAAAGGAAAACTAGCGAAACGGGTTTCATCACACCCTCATTGAAAAATTCTATCACGCGCGCTTGAGGCGTTGATGCGGTCTGAGAGACGTTGGTGCATCCGCGGCGCTTGCCGGAAAGCTTGCGCCCGTATGCTAAGCATCAATGCGGACGAGGAGGCCAAATGATGAATATGTACTGGATCTTTTTCCTGTTGTGGGGCCCGGTCATGGCGGCCCACACGGACCTTCGCGGCACCTGGCGCGGTGAACTCCCCGATGAAGCCGGACCGGTTCCCTTTGTGCTCATTCTGGAAAGTCAAACAGGGGAAAAGGTAACGGGGTTTTATATTTCCCGCGAGCATCAGGGCATGTTGAAAGCGGATTACTCCGGCGGGATTCTGGATGCGGCGGTCGACTTTGGCGGCGGCGTGGTTTTCACGGGGAAACTGAAGGCAAATGGCAGCGTCATCAGCGGTACGCTCGGCCAACTGCTTCCTCTTCTTTTGGTAGAACCCTAAATCTGAACTTTCCGGTTCGCTTACATCGCGCCCAGATGGCGGGAATCGCCGCGATCGGCATCGAGGAGGTCGACCCCGAGATTCCCCGCCCCGGGCGCGTCTATCAAGACGATCTGCCCCGAGCCCTGAAAGAACCCGTTCGCCTGCGAATCGAGCGGCATTTGGAGGAAAACGGAATCGTAGGTATGGCCACCGCGGTGCTTTTTAACGGCCGAATTGCGGACCTGCGCTGTTATGGCTGGCAAAACTACGCCGAGCGGGTTTCGCTTTCCGACAAAACCATGTTCCGCTGGGCCTCCATCTCCAAACCGCTGACGGCCATCACGGCCATGCAATTGGAAGCCTCGGGCAAGCTGAAGTTGGACCGGGACGTTCGCGATTACGTTCCGGAGTTCCCCGCCAAGCCCTGGCCCGTCACCAGCCGCCAACTCCTGGCCCATCATGCCGGCTTGGTGCATTACCATCCCGGCAAGGTGATCGTTACCGAACGAAACTACCAGACGCCCCACCCCTTCTCAGACCGCATCCTCGCCCTGGATAAATTCAAGGAATCGGCATTGCTGTTCGAACCCGGCGCGCGCTTCTCCTACAGCACCCCGGGCTATGCGCTTCTGGGCGCCGTCATTCAGCGCGCGGGCGAAGCCGTCTACGAGGATCAAGTGCGCGGACTAATTCTCGACCCGCTCGGGATGACCAGCATGCGGCCTGATTA
>JBGTRP010000497.1:0-5852 GCA_041940685.1 Acanthopleuribacteraceae bacterium | reverse complement strand
TTCCGGCTCGAGTCCGGACTTGGGCACCACTTCTCCCATGCAATGAAAGGCACGGCAACGTGCCTTTTTTCATTTTGAACGGCGCAACGCCGGGAGGCGCGATTTGTTGGGATTGGCGGCATGGCTGCTTTGCCTCGGCGCGGGCCCATCTTTTGATGGCCTGGCCCCGAACCGGTTCCAGGTTTTCGAGCTCAACAACATCCGCTCCCCGACCAGCCTGCTTCGCTGGCGGGATCGCATCTTTCTGGGCGCCGACCTGATGGATCCCTATCCCGGCATTCACCGGCTCACCTACAGCAAGGCCTCGGGGCACGGCGCGGCCGTGGTCAGCCTTCAGCCGCAACAGGCCGTTGAAGGCCTTCAACTGCATGAAGAAGACGAGCTGTTTCTTGTTTCCAGCCGTGAATTTTCCGCCGACCAAACAAAATGGGTGAACCAGGTCCTGCACTTGGATATCGCCCGTTTCAACACGCTCGTCCGCGAGTACCCGGGCCTGCGCAATGACTGCGGCGATGGCTCGCTCGAATGTGGACTGACCGGCATGCATCCCCTGGCGCCCAACCGCTGGCTCGCGGTGACCAAACGCCGCGCGGCCCGGCTCTTCCTGCTGGAAAAAGAAGGCGAGGTTTGGCACGAGCGCAAATCGGTCTTCATGACCTTGAACCGCAAATACGTTCCCATCGTCGAAATGAAGTTGCGCGAGGGTTGGCTGCTTTTTCTGCTGCGCGATGCCTGGACCATCGCGGGCATCCCCCTCGACGAGGCCAAACTTTTCGAAAGCACCAAGCTATCCCTCCAGCCGCTCTTCGATTTCAGCGCTCTCAAGGACGCCTTTCGCATTTCCAACGCGCGTTTTTGGTTCAAGGGCCTGGCGGAGGGTTTCGATTTCGACGCGAACGGCAACCTTCTGGTGGTCCTCAACAATCGGGGCTATGAATTCCAAAAATCGCCCAACGGGGTTTTGGATCGCAGACCCAAGCTCCTGGTCTTCCCCAAAAGCAAATCTTGACCCTATTGGGGCCAGGCCATCTTCCAGTCTACCCGGCGATGGAGGAGTCCAATCCCTGGCAACCAAACGGGCCATACGGCCGGTTTTGATGGCCTGGCCCCATTGTGAGCATTGCGCGCCAAGGGTTTTTCCGTTCCCCTGGTTTTAGGACTGAGCATATCCCGATGGGGAATCGGCCAGGTTCTCGGCGGAAGGACCGGTCGATGGAAGGCCCATCAGCCGGTGGGTACACACGGCGAGGGCGCCGCCCAGCAGGGGCGCGGTCAGGTAGATCCACAACGACTCAAAGCGCAGGGAGACGAGCGCCGGCCCGAAAGAGCGCGCCGGATTCATGGAGGCGCCGCAGATCGGCCCTGCAAAACAGGCCTCCAAAGCGACCACCGCGCCGATCACGATTCCCGCGGTAATGCCCTTCTCCTTGGCCCCCTGGGACACGAACAAAATCACCAGCATCAGCCACCAGGTTAGGACGGTTTCCAGTAAGAAACTCTGGCCCGCGGAACCCGCCGGAAAGGTGGCGCCCAAGCTCCGGTGCTGCGGAAACAAGAACGCGAGCAGGCCCGCCGCGGCCGCGGCGCCCGCGAGTTGTGCGGCCATGTAGGGAAAGACGCGGTAGCCGGGAAAACGTCCCGCCAACCAGAACCCGAGGGTCACGGCCGGGTTGATATGGGCGCCGGAAACCTCGCCGAAGGTGTAAATCACGGCAAGCACCACCAAGCCAAAGGTCAAAGCAATGCCCAGGTGGCCGATCGCGCCCTGGCTCGTATCATTGATCACAATCGCCCCGGCGCCCGCGAAAACCAGCATGAAGGTTCCCAGGCACTCGGCTAGCGCGTTTCTGAATGCCTTCCTAACCATCGAAATATTTCTCGATGCTGCGCACGAATGCGCCGATCTCGTCGCGAACGCGGCGGTAATGGGATAAGGCCTCCTCCTCGGAAGCCGCGTATTGCGCCAGGCGCGGAGGGTCGTCAAAACCCACATGGACCTTTCGAGCGCCACCGGGGGAAATCGGACAATGGGCATCGGCATGGGCGCATACCGTGAACACGAAATCGAAATTCTTTTGGGGTAAGTCTGCCACCAGCTTGGAATGCTGACCCGAAATGTCTATGCCCGCCTCGGCCATCACCCTCGCCGCCAAGGGATTGAGCCCCTGTTTTTGTGTTCCCGCTGAATAGAATCGATAGGCGTTCGAACCCGAGCCAAATAAATGATGCGCCCAACCCTCCGCCATCTGACTGCGGCAGGAGTTTCCAGTGCATAGAAAAAGAATGTGTTTCAAGCAGGCGTCTCCTCGGCCATAACCTTCATCAAGGGCAAGCAACTCTTGCCGCCGCAGCAGTCCTCGGTCAGGAAGTGAATCAGCCCAGCCACCCGCTCGAATTGAACGCTGGCAAGATGCGTGGCGCCGTGCTTTCGCGACCGGACCAGACCCGCTTGCTTGAGAATTTTGAGATGAAAGGACAGGGTGGAATTGGGGATGGCCAACCCTTCCGCCACGACGCCCACGGGAGTCCCCTCCTGCCCGGCCCGAATCAGGAACCGGAAAATATCGAGGCGGGTCTCATGGGCGAGCGCCTGAAGCAGTTGTGCGGCGACCAATCCTTCCATATTTCTAGAATAATGGAAATATGGAAAATGAGCAAGTTAATTTTTGGTGAGGAAGCCGTCAACGTGAACCATGCATTTCACTGGGATCGCCTAAAAAAGTGAAATGCGAAATATGATGAAATCCAGATTTTATATCTTTTTTACTCGATTGCCTTTACAAATCCTTTACAATACTTCCCTGACCGGATTTTCCACCATGGTTGCATCTTTTTTGCGAGTGATCCACGCGGCGCCGCCATCTGAATGGGTTGTTTGGCGCCGTTCCCGGCAGGCTTTTCCTCGTTGCCACCTCGGGCTGTCGGAGGCTATCGATTGATTTTTGTTTCATACCATGGCTCCTATCCCGGTCGGCAATGGCCGACCCCTTCCCTTCCGGTCTCAACATCACGAGGAGGAGATCATGAGCCTATTCCTGCACCTCATTTTGTTTTTCGGCATCGGAAAACCCACCTGCGAGTGTGCGCATCACGAGCACCTTGCCAGCCACAAGATGATGGCTGAAGACCTGGTCATCACGGAAATCATGCAGAACCCCGCGGCGGTATCCGATACCGACGGCGAGTGGTTCGAGGTTTTTAATCCCGGAACGGTCACGGTCAATATGAACGGCTGGACCATCCGCGACAATGATATCGATTCGCATCTCATCATCACCGATGTTTTCGTGCCCGCGGGCGGCTATGCGGTGCTGGCCCGCAACGCGAACCCCTCCCAAAACGGCGGCATCACGGCGGCCTACCAATACAGCGGCTTTTTGCTGGCCAACGGCGCCGATGAGGTGGTTCTCGTGAGGCCCGACGCCAGCATCGCGGACCAGGTCCTCTACGACGGCGGTCCCTCCTGGCCCGACCCGACCGGCGCCTCCATGGAGCTCTCTTCCGCGGCGCTGGACAACAACGATCCCGCCAATTGGGCGGCGGCCACGGCGGTCATGGCCAATGGCGATTTCGGTACGCCGGGCGATGGCCCCGACGGCATCGCCGTCCTGGTAATCACGGAAATCATGCAGAACCCGTCGGCGGTCGCGGATGCGGACGGCGAGTGGTTCGAGGTCTTCAACCCCGGTGGCGGTACGGTCAACATGAATGGCTGGACCATCCGCGACAACGACGTGGACTCGCACCTCATCAATACCGACGTATTGGTGCCGCCCGGCGGTTATATCGTGCTGGCGATTAACGACAACATCGCCCTCAACGGCGGCGTTACGGCCGCCTATCAATACAGCAATTTCCTGCTTGCCAATGGCGCCGACGAGGTGGTTCTGGTGCGGCCCGACGCCTCCATCGCCGATGAGGTGACCTATGATGGCGGTCCCCTGTGGCCCGATCCGACCGGCGCCTCCATGGAGCTCTCCTCCGCGGCGCTGGACAACAACGACCCCGCCAACTGGGCGGCGGCCACGCAAGCCATGCCCAGCGGCGACCTGGGCACGCCGGGCGCGGGTCCCGACGGCGGTTCCCAGGGCGGCAACCAGCCTCCCGTGGTCAGCGCGGGCCCCGACAAAACCGCGTTTTTGGATGGCTCTCTTGTCACGGTGACCCTCAACGGCAGCGCCGCGGACCCCGACCTCGATCCCTTGGTCCTGCAATGGAGTCTAACCTCCGGCGATCCGCTCAGCATCAGCATCGCCGATCCCACCAGCGCGGTCACCACGGTCGACTTTACGGCGCTGGGCCTTTATACCTTTGAGCTGAGCGCGAGCGATGGCGAATTCGCACCTACCGACAGCGTTCAAATCAACATCACCACTCGGCCGCAAAACGGCATCTACAACGTGTATTTCGGCAACCTTCACTCGCATAGCGGGTACTCCGACGGCAATCAGTCGGGCGACCCCAACACGGATACCGCGGCCGACGCTTTCCGCTTCGCCCGCGATCAGGGCGGGCTGGACTTCCTCGTGGTTTCCGACCACAACCATTCCCAGGCGGGCATGGTGATCGGCGATTATCATCTGGGCGTCCAGGAAGCGGATGTGGTGGATGCGGAATCTCCTACCTTCGTGGCCATTTACGGCGCCGAATGGGGCACCATCTCAACCGGCGGTCATGTCATTTACAGCGATTCCAACCTCTGGGGCTGGGAAGCGGGCAACTACGATGTCTTTATTGAAAAAGGCGACTACGCCGCCCTGTTCGCCCAAATCGCCGCGGTCGGCAGCTTCGGCCACTTGTGCCATCCCGGCAGCAATCACTTCGGCAATATCTTCAACAGTTCCTACAACGCGCAATGGGACAACGCCATTTCCGTGATTTCGGTTCGTTCGGGGCCCGCGTTCTCCACGGCCACGGATTTCTCCGATCCCAGCGGCAGCGATTATGTCGGCTTCTACTACAACCTGCTCAACAAGGGTTACCATCTCGGACCGGCCGGCGATCAGGACTCGCACTACGCGAACTGGGGCCTGGCCAACGAGCAACGCACCGCGGTTTTGGCCACCGATATCACCCGGCCCGCGGTGATGGAGGCATTGGCCGCGGGCCGCACCTTCGCCACCACCGACCGCAACGTGGTCATCGATTTCGTGGCCACCCACAACAGCCTGGAATACGTGATGTCCAGCATCATTGCCGCGGAAGTGGGGCAGACCGTGACCTTTGATGTGCTGGTGACCGATCCGGACGGCGAAACCATCAGCAGCCTCAGCCTGCTTTCCGGCCAGGTGGGGGGTTCCGGGGTGACGCCTTTAGCCAGCGCGGGCGGCGATTCACTCAGCTTTCCCTTCACGCCCAACACCGTTGGCGCCACGGACTTCTTCCTGGTCGAGGCCACCCAGCAGGATGGACAACAGCTCTGGACCGCGCCCATTTGGATCGAGGGCATCGCCGCCACCGGAAATAACCCGCCCAGCGCGGGATTTACCTCGGCAACCCTGGATCTGGACGCATCCTTCACCGACACCTCCACCGACAGTGACGGCGCGGTCGTCTCCTGGAGTTGGAATTTCGGCGACGGTAACGGCACATCCGCTCAAAACCCAAACCATTCCTACGCGGCGGCCGGAACCTATCTGGTCAGCCTTACCGTGACCGATGACGACGGGGCATCCGATGTCTTCTCCGACAATGTCACCGTCACCGCGCCCAACCAGCCGCCCAACGCGGGATTTACCTTCTCCGTCAACGACCTGGACGCATCCTTCACCGACACCAGCTCCGACAGCGACGGCGCGGTCGTCTCCTGGAGTTGGGATTTCGGCGACGGCAACGGCGCATCCGCTCAAAAC
>JBGTRP010000496.1:0-5860 GCA_041940685.1 Acanthopleuribacteraceae bacterium | reverse complement strand
GTCTTTGGCGTTACCATGCTGTTTTGTTTGGAATAAGTTGTTTTCTGATGACATATTATTTGGTTGCGTATTCGTATTTTTTGGCGTCGAATTCCTCGGTGGAAACCAGTTCCTTGCGATAACTTTTCTCGATGCGGCCAAAGGCGGCCTGGGCATTGTTCAGGGTGACCCGAGCCTGCTCCAGTTGGAGTTGCTCATCGTCGCCCTCCAAGGAGAGCAGCAGATCTCCCTTGTCGACCTTATGTCCCTCTTCGACCAGCAGAGTCGCCACCTGACCCGCGCTCTTGCTGAAAATGTCTACTTGACGTTCGGCTTTCAGGGTAGCGGTGCCCACCACGAAGGTGCTCAACTGCATGGGTTCGACAGCGGCCAGTTCCACCGTGTACACTGTTTCTTTTTTCTCTTCTTTCTTTTCGCCTTCTTCGTTTTTAGCGGTTGTGGCCTTGGCCGGCTGTTGCACGCCCACGAGGACGGCGCCACCCACCAGCAGCAAAACCAACCCGAGTAACCAAAACTTTTTCAAGCTGTACCTCCCGAACGGAACGCGTTGTTTTCCAACCACCGATTTCAACGTGCCCGCCCCCGAAAAGGTTCATTGGAAATATGACTTTTTTTGAATTTTATCTTTTGAAGGTCATGAATCGCGGTACCCACACCCGCGGCCAAGGGCCTTTAAATTTTCAGAGAAACTCTCGGCTTAAGCCTATATTCCTCAAGGAGAAACCTCTCAACTGAGGATTTTGTTCTCTATCACTTTTGCAATATCTACAGCGCGGATAACTTGACTTCTCCCGAAAAGCCGCCCAAATTTTAAGATGTTGGAATCGCGGATCACCCGGGCGGGCCGATGCCAGTCAGGCAACCCCCACGCATCCGGAATCACTTCCGGTTTCAGGGATCGGAATCAACTTCCGATGAGGTGTCCATTGCGCCTATCCACGGAAACCCTCTCGCCAAAGATGCATGTCACCACCACGGCAAACACGGTATGGGAACCGGAAAAGAGCTGGACGGTGCGCATACGGCTTTTCGTGACGCAAGGCTCTCATCGCGGCGATATCCGCCTCATCCGCTTGGATTGGGAGGACCTGCCCGAGCGGCTCGCGTTCCTGGGACTGGAAGCGGTCGATGAAGCGGGAGAAACCAGAACCGATTTGCCCCTGCCCATACCCATGGAAACCGGCTTGGAATTGCGGTGTAGGTTTCGCGCGAATGGGGAGACCTTCGGCCTAATTCATCCGGTCATCCACATGGAAATCGATGATCGCATCGAGTCCACGGCCCTGGAGCCATTCTGGCTGTCCATGTACCACCGCGCCGAAATCGGAAATGAACGCGAGCTCTCCGATCCTCTGCGCCAGCGCCTCATTGAGGTAGTCAACGCCAGGCGACGCAACGGATTCATTTTCCTGGCCGATTTCGGCGCCTTTTTCGACGATTTTTTGAACATCCGGTTGCCCGAAACCATCACGGCCGAACTGGCGGGACAAATGGGATTACCCATCGAGGGTCTGCCCGTGGACCCGAAAACCCGGCTCCAGGTGATCTTGGGCAAAAAAACATTTTACGGAATCGAGGAATTCCTGTTGGACCCGGAAGAGATTGGCGCGGAGTGTGACGATTGTTTCGAGGAAGAAAAAGAAATTGATCCCGATCCAAAATTTGAGGAGGCCTGAGATGTGGGGCGCGGGTTACGCGGTTGCCACCGAGATCTCCAAAACCGCCCTCAATCTTGTTTTGGAGAGATACCTGAATCAGTTTCGCGCCCAAAACCAGCACCTTGTAGCCAAAAGCTTCGGCTGGCTGGGCTCCGTTAATGTCGAGCTCCAACGGGTCGGCATTCTGGAGCTTGAGGATCCCCCGCCTATCGGTACGGTGCTCGCGGACGCGGAAGCGGGTTTTCGCATAGATTTAAGGCTGCTTTTTTTTAAAACGCGGGTAGACGCCCAATTGCGAATTTTGGATGTGGGCGTTGATGTGTCCCGAACGCCGGCCGGCCTCCCGCGCGGCGTGGTGGTCGCCATCACCCCCTCCCTCGGGGTCGCCATTGACATTGCCGGAGGCGGGTTTTTATTGGGTTGGTTCCTGAGGCGGGTCGCCGGCCCCCTGATCGAAATCGGCATCTGGCTTGCCTTTCGAGTGCTGCGCAGGGTCGAGCTACCCGTCTGGGAGCTTGCCGATATTTTCGGCGGGCTGGGTTTGCGTTTCGCGGCAGGTTCCCCCCTGTTGACCGCACAAAAAAACGTCCTCCCCTCTTCCCTGCTCTTGGCCTCCGATTTCAACCTCGCCAACGCCACGCTCGGCAGTCCCGGCCAGGTTGCGCATTTTCTGCCTCCCTCCACCAATGCGGGCGTTGTGGTTCACCAAAGGTCCGTGGCCGCGGCCGTGCGGGTCGCCATCGGCAAAGGCTGGCTGCCCACCAAGTTCAGGGTAAAGAAATGGAAGATTTACATCAACGCCATTGCGGTAAGGTTCGAATCTGGAACCATTGTGGCCACGGGCCGACTCACCGCCAAACGCGGAGGTTGCTGGTGCCGCGTTAAAGCCAAAATTAAATTTCGTGCGGCAATCGTGCCCGAACTGGTCGACACAAACACGGCGCAACCGGCCGTTTCCTTCCGCTACGACGCGGATGTGAACGCAAAAATTTCTACCTCCGGCATGCTCGTCGTCCTCGGGACGATCATGTTCGGACCCGTGTTCATGGCGCTCACCCTGGCGGCCTCATTCCTGATCAATCTTCTCCTGGACCAATTTCTGCCCTTCACGACCAGCTTCGCCAGCGCGGGAAACTCCATGACCGTGACGGCCAAGTCCGCAAATGTCGCGGGTTTCGCGCCCTTTTCCATGCGGTTCGCGCTGGAGCTGAGCGGAAAAGGCCGCTACGACCTCAGCCGTTTTACCCAATTCCCGCTGCCCGCGGGTCCGTCGATTTCCCTGGGGTTCACCAACCAAAGCCTGAGCCTCCAGCCCAAGGAGTTGCGCCTGGCCGCCAACCTCTCCTGAGGACCGCCGCTTCGCCGCCGCCAGAGATACGCCGGTCTTTTCGATTTAGACCGCGGCCAGCGCTTCCTTGGCGCGGTCTTTGGTGTGGTCACGGGCGATCAGCATGTAGATCGAGGGTATCACCAGAAGGGTGAAAAAGGTGCCCACGGCCATGCCGCCCACCAGCACCAGGCCGATCGAGTTACGCGCCTCCGCGCCCGCGCCCGTGACCAGGGTCAGGGGAAAATGACCCGCGATGGTGGCGCCCGTGGTCATGAGGATCGGGCGCAATCGGGTGAGCGTGGCCTCACGCACGGCCGCCAGCTTTGCTTGGCCCTCCAACTGCAATTTGTTGGCGAACTCCACAATCAAAATCCCGTTTTTGGCCACCAAACCCACCAGTGTCACCAACCCGACCTGGGAATAGATATTCAAAGTCGTGGTCCAGCCATGGGTCCAAAACGGCGTATTGGGATCGGGGATCTTGAGAAAAGTGAAAATCAAGGCGCCGAACATAGCCAGGGGCACCGAGCCGGCCAGGATCACGAAGGGATCGCGGAAACTGTTGAACTGGGCGGAAAGCACGAGGAAAATCAGGGTGACGGCAAGCGCAAAAGCGGGCAGGAACTTATTGCCTTCCGTACGCAGTTGACGCGACTCGCCCGTATAATCCAGCACATAGCCCTTGGGCAGAATTTTGCGCGCTTCATCTTCCAGGAAGCTGAGCGCCTGATCCAAGGGGCGAATGGCTACCCCGCTGATTTTCACCGCATTGAGCTGCTGAAAGCGATTGAGGGATCGGGGCACGGTTCTGTTCTCCACGTGAGCCACGGTGCTCAGAGGCACCAGGCGGCCGTTGGGCCCGTTCACGTAAATATCCTTCAACTGTTCCGGATTCAGGCGGTCCATGCGTTTGATTTGAGGGATCACCTTGTAGCTGCGGCCGGAAATATTGAATCGGTTGACGAAGTTACCGCCCACCATCGCGGCCATATCGGCGCCGATCTGCTGCAGGTTGAGGCCCAGGTCGGCGACCCGGTCTCGGTCAATGACGATTTCGGATTGCGGCTGGTCGATTTTGAGGTCGATCAAGGGAGGAAAGGCGAACATCCCGCTCTGCATGGCCTTGAACTGAATTTGATTGGCGAGCTCCAAGATCTGATCCGGTTCAGCGGTGGAGGCGATCACCAACTCCACCGGGAATTGGCCGCCGCCGGGAAGCGCGGGCGGCGTGACGGGAAACATGCGGATGCCGGGAATCACGGAAAGCTTCTGCTGGACCTCCGGCAGGATTTCGAAAATGGTGCGCTCGCGTTCGCCCCAGGGCTTGGTGACCAGGCCGCCGAAACCCGCGGTGGGAAAGGTGATTTGGAAGGTAAACAGCGTTTCGGGCACGCTGAGAAAGGCCTCGTTGGCCGCCGCGGCATAAATGCTGGTCTGGTCGAGAGTGGAGTTGGCGGAGGCGTCCACGATGCCGAAGATCACGCCCTGGTCCTCGGTGGGCGCCAACTCGACGGGCGACATGATGAACATGGGCACCGCCATCAGGCTGACCACGATCCAGACCATGTACACCGCGGGCCGCGAGCGCAAGGTGAAATCCAGAACGCGACCGTAGGCGCGGCGCAACCGATCGAAGCCGCGCGCGATCACGCCCGCCAGCCCGTGCTCTTCAATGCCGGGCTTCAACAGTTTGGCCGACATCATGGGAGAGAGCGTCAGGGCGACCACGCCGGAGATGGTGACCGCCCCGGCGAGCGTAAAGGCGAATTCGCGGAAAAGCGATCCGGTCAAACCGCCCTGCAGGCCGATCGGCATGTAGACAGCGGCCAGGGTAAGGGTCATGGCGATGATCGGACCCACCAGTTCGCGCGCGCCCAGCAAGGCCGATTCCATGGGCGATTTACCCTCGCTCAGGTGGCGCTCCACGTTTTCCACCACCACAATGGCGTCGTCCACCACCAGACCCACCGACAACACGATGGCCAGCAGTGTCAGAAGGTTGATGGTGAACCCGAACACCTGCATCAGAAATACGCCGCCGATCAGCGAAAGCGGAATGGCCACGATGGGCACCAAAACCGAACGCAACGAGCCCAGAAAGAGGAAAATAATCACCATCACGATGACGAGCGTGTGGATCAGGGTCTCCACCACCTCGTGAATGGCATCGTCGATATAGGCCGTGGCGTCGTATGCCACCATTGCGCTCATGCCATCGGGCAGTTCTCTTTGAATGGCGTCCAATTGGTCCCGCACCCGACTGAGCACGTCCAGCGAGTTCGCGTTGGGAAGGGGGAAAATGCCCATGAATACCGCGGTTTGCCCGGTGGAGCGAACCTCGGTATCGTAATCCTCGGCGCCGAGCACCACGTCCGCCACATCTTCAAGGCGCACAATGGCGCCGTCTTGCTCACGCACGACCAGGCGCTTGAACTCATCGACTGAACTGAGGTCGGTATTGGCGGTGAGGTTCACCTGGACCAGGGAACCCTTGGTCTGTCCGACCGCGGCCAGGTAATTGTTGGCAGCCAACGCCTGACGGACTTCGACCGGGCTGATGTTGAAGGCCGCCATGCGTTCGGGTTTCAGCCAGACGCGCATGGCAAAGGTGCGCGCCCCCAAAATATCGGCGCGCTGTACGCCCTCGATGGCGGTCAGGGCCGGCTGTACGATACGCACCAGGTAATCGGTAATTTGGTTCTGTTCCAGAAAATCGGAGGTAAAGCTCAAATAGGCCGCGGCGAATTGGCTGTCGGCGGATTGGATGTTGATTATGGGGACCTCGGATTCGGGCGGCAACTCGCCGCGCACCTGGTCCACCTTTGAGCTGATCTCCGGTGGGAGGCGGTCGATGACGAACCAGCCGAGGTCC
>JBGTRP010000495.1:0-5870 GCA_041940685.1 Acanthopleuribacteraceae bacterium | reverse complement strand
AGGATTCAGGAGCCGGATGGTCCCCGCGCAAATGCCGAACCGCCGCGGCCACACCGGCGACGGTCGGGTTCTCAAAAAGCAGGCGGAGCGGTAGTTCGACTTGAAACGATTCACGGACACGGGAAATCAATTGGGTAGCCAGTAATGAATGCCCCCCCAAATGGAAAAAGTTATCGTGGATGCCGACTTCCTTGGCTTGCAATACCTGAGCCCAAATTTTTGCCAAACCGATTTCATATGCGTCCCGAGGCACCGCGAGGCTTTCGCGCTCGACCTGCCCCCACTCCGGTTTGGGCAGCGATTTGCGGTCGATTTTTCCGTTCGGAGTGAGTGGGAATACGTCCATCAAAATGAACAGGGAGGGCACCATGTATTCGGGCAACCTGTCTTGCAGAAATCCGCGGTAGATATCCACATCCTCGATTTCGCCATGGAGCGCCGTCTTCCGTTCGTCGGTGAGTTGGATATAGGCGGCCAGCCGGTTGTCACCCGGGCGTACTTCCTTTGCGATGACCACGGCGAGATGCAAATCATCATGGCCGCTCAAGGTCGCCTCGATTTCACCCAATTCAATGCGGAAGCCCCGCACCTTGACCTGGTAATCCACTCGTCCCATGAAGTCGATATTGCCGTCGGCCAAGTAACTGCCAAGGTCACCGGTGCGGTAAAGTCGTTCACCGGAAAAAAGGGAATAAGGGTCGGGAACGAACTTGATCGCGGTCATCTCGGGCCGGTTGACATAGCCTCGTGCAAGGCCCATCCCGCCGATGCACAACTCGCCGGGAAAGCCGGTGGGCATGAGGTTGAGGAAGTGATCCAGAACGTGGACCTGGTAACTCTGAATGGGCTGTCCGATGGAAACCGAGCGGATGTGTTCCTCCAACTCCGCGGGCATGCGTTTCACCGCGCCCATCTCCTGGAGCCGTCCGGGCCTTCGCCAGGCCAGGCTCTTGCGCTCCTCCTCGCTCAGGATCGCGAACTCCGACAAGCGCCTTTCCGGTTCCGCCGTCATTCTCCTCAAGATGTTCTGCCAACCCTCCGCCAGACGCGCGATCGTCTCCGCATCGTACAGCGACCCGTTGTAGCTGAACAGGCCCGTAATGCCTCGGCCCTCGGCGGCCAGGCCCGTTACCCCAATCCCAGGCTCATCCCGTCCCCACTCCTCCAGCACCAGCGACAGATCGAACAGCGGCTGGCCCCGGTCGAAGTCCAGGGTACGCAACGCCAAGCCCTCCAAGTTCGGTCCGCGGTTCCGGTCGTTGTGGAAGGTGAACATCACCTGGAAGATCGGGTTCACCCCCGCTTCCCGCTCCGGGTTCAGCGCCTCCACCAGCTTGTCGAAGGGCAACTTCTGGTGGCCGAAGGCCTCCAGCGTGTCCCGCTCCACGCGGCCCAGCAGTTCGGCCACGCTGGGGTTGCCCGACAGGTCGGTGCGCAGGGCCAGCGTGTTCACAAACAAGCCGATCAGCGATTCCGTCTCCGTCCGGGTTCGTCCCGAGATCGGCGCGCCGATGAGGATGTCCTCCTGACCCGAATAGCCCCACAACGCGATCTTGAAGGCGGTCTGCAAGGTCATGAACAGGGTGACATTCCGCTCCTGGCTGAAGCGTTTGAGGTCGCTGACCAGCGCCGTGGAAAGCTTCAGGAAAAACATGCCGCCCCGGGTGGCGGGCTCGCGGGAGCGGGGATGGTCGGTGGGCGGTACCGGCAGGGGGGCGCGCAGTTTCTGCAGCCAATAATCCAGTTGGCGTTCCAGGAAGGCCCCCTGTAGGCGCTGCTGCTGCCAATGGGCGAAGTCCGCGTATTGGATGGGCAGCGGCCTCCAGCTTGGCTCCATGCCACGGGCAAAGGCCGAATAGGCCGCGCCCAACTCCCTCATGAACAGCGCCATGGACCAGCCGTCGGAGACGATGTGGTGCATGGTGATCAACAGGCCGTGGCGTCGGGGGTTCAGGCGGACCAACAGGCAGCGCAGCAGCGGGCCCCTCGCCAGATCGAAGGGTTGGTGAAAGGAGGCGCGCGCCAGACGCGGGAGCAGATCCGAACGGAGGCGCTCGGACAGGCCCTGCAGATCGATCAGCGCCACGGGCGGGGTCGCCCGCGCTGCAATCTTCTGGTGGGGCTGGGCCTTGAATTCGGGGAAATGGGTGCGCAGCGACTCATGACGTTGGATGAGCGCGGCCAAGGAGCGTTGCAGGGCGCGGGCCTCCAAGGGCCCCTCCAGCAGCAGACCGAAGGGCAGGTTGTAAACCGAGGACCCCGGCTCCAGTTGGTCGATGAACCACAGCCTCCGTTGGGCGAAGGAGAGCGGCAGGCGCTGGGTTCGATCCACGGGAAGGAGCGCGGGCGCCGCCGGGTCCCGGTCTTGTCCGGCCTGAGCCGCCAAGGCGGCCAAGGCGGCGATGGTGGGGTGGGTGAACAGATTGGACAGGCCGAGCTCGACGCCGAACTCGGCTCGCAGCCGCGAGAGCACGCGGGTGGCCAGCAGCGAGTGGCCGCCCAGGGCCAGGAAAGAGTCGTGAACGCCGATCGTCTCGATGCGCAGGACCTCCGACCAGATGCGGGCGATCCCGCGCTCGGTGGCATCGCGGGGCGCGACATAGGGCTGATCCGCGGCCGCGCGGGTCCAGACCGGTTCGGGCAGGGCCGCGCGGTCGACCTTGCCATTGGCGTTGAGGGGGAAACTGTCCATGGACACAAAGGCCGCGGGCACCATGTAGCCGGGCAGGCGTTTGGCGGCGAAGCGTCGGAGTTCGACGGGGTCGAGGGGCGCGGCGATCTCCCGGGAGGCGGCCTTGCGGGTGGTGAGGTAGGCGACCAGGCGCTTGTCGCCGTCATGATCGCCACCGACCGGCGCGCGCGCCAGAACCACGGCCTCGCCCACGGCGGGGTGCTGAAGCAGTTGGTGCTCGATCTCGCCGGGTTCGATGCGGAAGCCGCGAATCTTGACCTGAAAATCGACCCGGCCCAGGAACTCCAGGTTGCCATCGGGCAGGTAGCGCGCGCGGTCGCCGGTCCTGTAGAGGCGGCCGCCGGGCCGCTCATCAAAGGGATCGGGTAGAAAGGCGGCGGCGGTGAGGTCGGGCCGACTCAGATAATCGCGGGCCAGGCCGGCGCCGCCGGTGAGCAGCTCGCCGGGCAACCCGGCCTCCACGGGTTCGAGGTTGGGGTCGAGCAGGTAGACATGGGTTTGGGGGACGGGCCTGCCGATGGGGACGCTACGGCCGATGCGCTCGGCCTCGTGGACGGGGAAACAAGTGGTGAAGGTGGTGTTCTCGGTGGGGCCATAGCCGTTGATAAGGGTGATGCCGGGCAGGTGTTGGAGCAGGAGGCGCACGATTTGGGGGAGAAGCACATCGCCGCCGGCCAGCAATTGGCGCACGCCGAGGAGCGCGGGCAGGTGCTCCTCGACCATTTGATGAAAGAGCCCGGCGGTGAGCCAGAGGGTGGTGACGGACTGGCGGCGGATGAAGGCGGCGAGTTCGGGCGGGTTGGGGGCGCGTCCGGGAAAGATGGCGAGCTTGGCGCCGTTGAGCAAGGCGCCCCAGATCTCGAAGGTGGAGGCGTCGAAGGCGACGGGCGCGAGTTGGAGCAGGATCTCTTGAGAAGAGAGGGTGGCGAAGTTGGGCTGGCGGACGAGACGCCGGACGGCGCGATGGGGGATGGTCACGCCCTTTGGCCGGCCGGTGGAGCCGGAGGTATAGGAGACATAGGCCAGGTTCTCGGGTCCGTGGAGTGGCGCGGGATTGTGATGGGGAAGGAAGTCGAGCAGGACCTGGAGGCCGGCATCGTCGAGGAGAAGGGTATGGGGGGAGGGTTGTTGATCCCAAGGGAGGCGTGAGAGCAGGTCATGGCTGGTGATGAGGGTGGAGATGCGTGCGTCGCGGATGAGGAAGGCGAGGCGCTGAGAGGGGAGGCCTGGTTCGAGGGAGAGGTAGGCGCCGCCGGCCTTGAGGATGGCGAGCAGCGCGATGATGAGCTCGGGAGAGCGGTCGAGGCAGAGGCCCACGGGTTGATCGGGCCCCACGCCGAGGGAGCGCAGATGATGGGCCAGCCGGTTGGCGCGCGCGTTGAGCTCCCCGTAGCTGATCTGCCATCTCCCCAGACCTAAGGCGATGGCATCTGGGTTGATCCTCGCGATTAGCTCGAATTGTTGGGGAGTAGTCTGATTGGAAGGTGAGCGGTGAGTACCGCCAAGGGGAGCCGGAGACAGGGATGAGGTCATGAATTTTTCCTAGGCTGAAAACCGCCTTTTCCTTTTGGGGCGGCCTTTTGCTACACACAATGCATACATACGATGGTTGAGAAGGCCGGCGCCTGTTCTGGTGCTTTTTTTAATCGATCCGGCACCGTCTTCAAGCGTGAGATTTGAAGTTTTTTCTCCTGAAATTCATCCGATAATCCCGAACCCTGTAATTTTAGCAGGTGCTTAGGCATGTTTCTCGACCTCGGGTTCGAAAAGTGTGGCCGCGATGGTGGCCTCGGTCGGACCATAGGTATTGCTCCACAAAACACCATCGCCCGTGGTGCGTTCCCATGCCTTGTAACGTTCACTGGAGGCTGCTTCGCCGCCTACGATGACCAGCCGCAGGCAGGGTGGAAGCGGTGCGGCGTCGCGCTCCCGTTGACTGACCCATTCATGCCAAAACGCGGTGGGTAAATCCAAAATCGTGATGCGCTCCCGAACCAGGAGTCGCTGGAACAGGGCGATCGAGCTGTTGAGCTCCGGCGGGCGCAGCAAAAGAGTGGCCCCGGCAAGCCAGGTAGGGTAAATTTCCTCGGCCGCGGTATCGAAACTGATCGAGGCAAACTGCAGCATGCGATCCCCCGGCAACACTTGGTAGTGTTTGTTGAAATGGCGACAGTAATTGACCAGACCGCGGTGGGGGATCAGCACGCCTTTAGGCTTGCCCGTGGAGCCGGAAGTATAGATGGCATAGGCCAGGTTTTCAATATTGGCGAGGCAGGGAGGGGGCGGAATGGGTTCATCGCTTATACCATCGAACACCGTTTCAATTTGGTGAATCGGGATGCGCAATCCGGTCAGTTCGAGGGATCTTGGGCCATGGGATAAGAGGAACCGAGTACCCGCGTCCTCAAGAATGTACCGAATCCGGTCCCGGGGATAGGCGGGGTCCAGCGGAATATAGGCGGCGCCCGCCTTGAGGACGCCAAGCAGGGCGATCGTCATTTCCAGCGAGCGCTCCATGAAAATGCCGACCAGGGTTTCTGGGCCGGTGCCGCTTTTTTGCAGGAAATGGGCCAGGTGATTGGCCCTGCGGTTCAACTCCGAATAGGTCAGGTAGCGAAAGGGGGATGAAGGTCGTGAAGTAGCCGATGTCGGGCGTTCGCCGGGAATCGGCTCCCCATCCGCTACACCCATGATCACGGCCATGGCATCGGGCGCCTGGCGCGCCCGGTCCTCGAATAATCGGATGACGGTCTCGCCGGATGGTCTTTGGCGCGGGTTGCCGATGTGGCGGGCGAGGATGTCTTCACGCTCTTCCAAGGGCAGGATGGGTAGGTTGTTGATGCGCGTTTCGGGTTTTTCCACGATCCCTTCGAGCAGGGTGCGGTAGTGGCCGGCGATGCGGGCAACTTTTTCACGGCTGTACAAGCTGGGATTGTATTTGAAATAGGCCAGGGTATTGTCAGGGAAATCCATGATTTCCAATGTGATGTCGAAGCCCCCCGATTCGTGAACCGCATCAATCGTATCCGCTTTTGGGGAACCATTTTCGGCGCCGGCGCCCGATGTCGGGCCTTCCAGTGATTGAATCCAATTCTGAAGGATGAAACAGGCCTGGAAGATGGGGGCGCGTTTGGGATCTTGCTCGATTCCCAGGTTGGTCTCAGTTCCGATGGGCAGC
>JBGTRP010000494.1:0-5871 GCA_041940685.1 Acanthopleuribacteraceae bacterium | reverse complement strand
AAGATTTAAGCCGGGTTTCAGCGTATTAACCACAATAGTGGTAAGACTCCGTTACCTGCTTTGACAGGTTTCATCAGGCCCATTGCCAGCCGTGCAGCACCCGCCTAAACGGATGCTTCGGTGGGCCTGTAGCTCAGTTGGTTAGAGCGGACCGCTCATAACGGTTTGGTCGCGGGTTCAAATCCTGCTGCCCCTGCCAAATTCAAAACCTTTATGCCCGAGCGGAGGAACCGAGTTGACGAAGCTAAGGCAGTATTTACAAAAATCCGCCAAAGAACTGAAGAAAGTCCATTGGCCCGACAAGGCCAAAGTGGTCGAAACCAGCCTGATCGTGGGTGGCTGCGCCTTGGTTTTTGCCATATACCTGTGGGGCGTTGATCTGATCATTTCTCAGGTATTTACCGTGATTTTTTATTAACCCTGTAATGGGCGTTCATTGATTTTGGGGCGGCTCTGAATGGCTGACGATAAAGAAACCAAGTGGTATATCATCCATACCTATTCCGGCTATGAGAATAAGGTCAAGGAAAGCATTGAGCAGCGCTTTTCGGCCCTGGGAAAGGATGATCTGTTGGGCGAGGTGCTGATCCCCACCGAAAACGTTCTCGAAATGAAGAACGGCAAGAAGGTGGTGACCAGCAAAAAGCTCTTTCCCGGCTACATCTACATCCGCATGATCCTCACCGACGATGCCTGGCATGTGGTGAAAAATACGCCGCGGGTCACCGGTTTTGTCGGTGGTCGTTCGCCCGTGCCCCTCTCCGAGGACGAAATCAATACGATCCTCAATCAGGTACACCTGGGGCAGGAGAAACCCAAGCCGAAGTTCCTGTTCGAAACCGGCGAGAAGGTAAAGATAATCGATGGGCCCTTCGCCAACTTTATTGGCTCCGTGGATGAGATCAACGAGGACAAAGGGACTCTCAAGGTGATGGTGACGATCTTCGGCCGGTCGACTCCGGTTGAGCTCAGCTTTCACGAGGTCGAAAAAATTTAGAGGTTGACATGGGAAAAAAAGTAGCTGGCTATATCAAGTTACAGTTGCCGGGCGGTCAAGCAACGCCCGCGCCTCCGGTAGGACCGGCGCTGGGGCAGCATGGCGTCAATATTATGGAGTTCGTCAAAGCGTTCAACGCCCGTACGGCTCAGAACCCGGGGTTGGTTGTTCCCGCGGTAATCACCGTCTATGCCGACCGTTCCTTTTCCTTCGAGATCAAGACGCCGCCCGCGAGCGTGCTGATCAAAAAGGCGCTCGGAATCGAAAGCGGTTCCGGTGAGCCCAACAAAACCAAGGTCGGCACTTTGACCCAGGCGCAGGTCGCCGAAATCGCGGAGGCCAAGATGCCCGATCTCAATGCCGCCAACCTGGAGGGCGCCAAGCGCATGATCGAGGGTTCCGCCCGGTCCATGGGCGTCGAGGTCGAACGGGGTTAAAAAGGTACCCGCGCGGCGACCACCCCGCGCATGATCAAGTCGAGGTGGAAGAGATATTCATGAAAGGGGGAGGTATGGCTAAAAAAGGCAAGAAGCTGCGCGAAGCTGCCTCCAAGGTCGAATCTCGTCAATATTCTTTGGAAGAGGCCATTGATCTTCTGAAGTCTCTGGAAACAGCGAAGTTTGATGAAACCGTCGAGGTGGCCATGCGGCTCGGCGTCGACCCGCGGCATGCGGATCAAATGGTGCGGGGCACGGTGTTGTTGCCCCATGGCACGGGGAAATCCAAACGCGTTCTGGTGATCGCGGATGGCGAGCCCGTCAAGGAAGCGGAGGCGGCCGGCGCCGACATCGTGGCCGGCGAGGACATCGTCGCCAAGATCATGGACGGCTTTTTGGACTTCGACGCGGTCGTGGCCACGCCCTCCATGATGCGTGTCGTGGGCCGTTTGGGGAAGGTGCTCGGGCCCAGGGGCCTGATGCCCAATCCCAGAACCGGTACCGTCACCATGGAGGTCGGTAAGGCCGTCGAGGAAATTAAGGCCGGTAAGGTCGCCTACAAGGTCGACAAATCCGGAATTATCCACGGACCCGTCGGCAAAAAGTCCTTTGACAAGACCCGGCTGCTGGACAATGCGACGGCCCTCGTTCACAGCGTGATCAAGGCCAAGCCGCCCGGCGCGAAAGGCCGCTACATCAGGACCATCTACATGTCTTCCACGATGGGGCCCGGAATTGAGATCGACAGCAATTCCGTGACCGTGAGTTGAGTAAGGGAGGATCTCGATGAGAAAAGAAGAAAAAAAAGAGATCGTCAAAAAGCTCAAGGAAGAGCTGGGCGATATTAACGGCGTGTTCCTCTGCAACTTCAACGGGCTCTCGGTTGCCAAGGATACTCAATTGCGCGGCAAGATGCGCGAGTGTGGCGCGAGCTACACGGTCGTCAAGAATACCTTGCTGAAGCTGGCCTTCGCGGACTCCGACTTTGCTCAAATCAACGATCATCTAGTCGGCAATACCGCTCTGGCGCACAATCAGGAAGATGTGGTCGCTCTCGCCAAGGTGATCCGGGATTTTGCCAAGGAAAACGAGGCGTTCCGTTTTAAAGCCGGCGTGATCGAAGGCAAAGTCATCGACATCAACCAATTGGATTCCCTCGCCAACCTGCCCTCCAAGGAAGTGTTGGTGGCCAAAATGATGTTCATGCTGAATTACCCGGTTCAAGGATTGGTAACCTCCTTGTCCGGCGTCATGCGCAAGCTGGCCGTTGCGCTTGATCAGATCAAACTACAAAAAGAACAAAATTAAACTATCGAAGGAGACTTTGAAAATGGCTACCCTTACCAAAGAAGAGCTCATTGAGCACATCAAAGGCATGACGGTCTTGGAGCTTGCCGACCTCGTAAAAGCATTGGAAGAGGAGTTCGGTGTTTCCGCGGCCGCTGCCGCCGCCGCTCCTGCCGCCGCGGCATCCGGCGGTGGCGATGCCGCTCCGGCAGAAGAGCAGACCGAATTTAACGTTGTCCTGGAAGCCGTTGGCGAAAAGAAGATCGAGGTCATCAAGGTGGTTCGCGCCGTGACGGGCCTGGGTCTGAAAGAAGCCAAGGCATTGGTTGACGGTGCTCCTGGGAATGTCAAGGAAGGCGTTTCCAAGGAGGAGGCCAATGAGGTCAAGGACAAATTGGAAGCCGCGGGAGCTACCATCAAGCTTCAGTAACCTTATCCATGACAGAGGCGTTCCCGCCGTCCGCGGGGCGCCTCCTATTAAGGTTCGATTTCTTGGGGCATCCGATCTATTTAAAAATTCTACCAATTCAGGTAAGCCGGTCACCCGCGCGGGTGTTCCGGTCTTTTTGTGTCTTTAGCCGGGGGTGACGCCCGGGCGGAGACATGTGGAAGGAGTGTCGCGGTATGGGCAATCTCGATTTCACTTGTCGGAAAAGAGAGGACTTTGCAAAAATTCAAACTTCGATTCCGGTGCCGAACCTTATCGATATCCAGAAGCGGTCCTACAACAATTTTCTACAAATGGACAAACTCACCGACGAACGGGACGATTCCGGCCTAAAAGCCGTCTTCGAATCGCTGTTCCCGATCGCGGATTTCAAGCAAACCTGCTCTCTGGAATTCGTCGATTACACAATCGGCAACTGGGAATGCCGCTGCGGCAAGCTGCAGGGCATCCACCACAACCGGACGCAGTGCAAAAGCTGCGGGCACATGATTGTTTCCGACCAGTTTTCCGGGCATATGCTCACCTGCGAGGCATGCGGTTCTTTCAACGATAACCTGAGAGCCATCTGCGATGTATGCGGCACCAGCGTGAAGTTGAAGGTCAAATACTCCGTGGACGAGTGTAAGGAGCGGGGGCTTACCTACGACGCGCCCTTGAAGGTGACCGTCCGCCTCGTCGTCTGGGACAAGGATGAGGATTCGGGCGAAACCTCCACGCTGCCGCGCGATATCAAGGAACAGGAAGTCTATTTCGGCGACATTCCGCTGATGACCGAGCAAGGAACCTTTATCATCAACGGCACCGAGCGCGTGATCGTCTCTCAAATGCACCGCTCGCCCGGCGTGTTTTTCTCCACCGGTTCGGATAACGGCACCTTTCACGCCCAAATCATTCCCTACCGCGGCAGTTGGATCGAGTTTGAGACCGATTCGCGCAATGTGCTCTATGTTCGCATTGACCGCAAGCGCAAGTTCCTGGGCTCCACCTTCATTCGCGCTCTGGGTTGCATCGATAAGGACATTCACACCAGTGAATCGATTCTGCGGCGTTACCATCAGGTGGGGTCGGTGCGGCTCGATGACGGCAAGCTGTGGATGACCCTGGCCGATGTAGCCGTTGGCTGCCGAATCGCGGAAGACGTGACCGACAAGGATGGCGAGGTTGTGGCCGCCTCGGGGCGCAAGGTGACGCGCGCCATGATGAAAGCCCTCAAGAAGGCAAAGGTCGAATGGTTCCCGGTCCAGGTCGAGAGCGTTCCCAAAATGATCATGGTCGCGGACTGCGTGAACGAGGAAACGGGCGAGATTCTTTTCGAATCCAATACCTTGATCACCGAGGAAGTGCTTGCCAAGCTCTGGGAGGACGGCCGCGAGCAGGCCGATGTCTTCTTCCCCGAAACCGATCCCTGTGGAGAATTGCTCGCCAATACCCTGAACGGCGATTCGGTGCGCTCTCCGGAAGAGGCCCTGGTGGAAATCTACCGCAAAATGCGGCCGGGAGACCCCCCCACGGTCGAGAGCTCGAAAAAGCTGTTCACCCAGATGTTTTTCGATACCCAACGCTATGACTTTTCCCGCGTTGGCCGGCTCAAATTCTGCACCAAGCTGGGCCTGGAAGAGAACCTGGACCAGCGCATCCTCTCGCCGGAAGATTTCCATGCGACCATCGGTTATTTGCTGAAGCTTCACCGCAATATCGGGCAGGTGGACGATATCGATCACCTGGGCAACCGCCGGGTCCGCTCCGTGGGTGAGCTGTTGGAGAACCAGTTGCGCGTGGGGCTGGTGCGCATGCAGCGCGCCATTAAAGAGAAGATGAGCCTCTACAACGATCTCAATACGATCATGCCCCATGAGCTAATCAACGCCAAGCCCGTCATGGCTTCGGTGAAAGAGTTTTTCGGCAGCAGCCAACTCTCGCAGTTCATGGATCAGACCAATCCCCTTTCCGAAATTACCCACAAGCGCCGGCTGTCGGCCCTGGGTCCCGGCGGTCTAAGCCGCGAGCGGGCCGGTTTCGAGGTCCGCGACGTGCATACCTCTCACTATGGCAGGATCTGTCCCATCGAGACCCCGGAGGGTCCCAATATCGGCCTGATCTCCTCCTTGAGTTGTTACGCGCGCATCAACGAATTCGGCTTTATTGAATCGCCCTATTACCGCGTCGAGGACGGCATGGTGATCCGCGAGGTGAAAATCGTCAACCCGGGCGGGTCCAACCATAAGAAAGGCGACATCATCACGCTCAAGGATGCCGAGAAGCTCGAGCAATCCCTGAAAAAGAAGAAAAAGGAAGCCTGCACCTTCGAACCCTTTGCCCATTACCTCAGCGCATGGGAAGAGGACAAATACGTCATCGCGCAGGCCAATGCGCCCTTTGATGAACATGGCCGGCTCGAACAGGAGCAGGTGAACTCCCGCTTCGGCGGCGAATTCAAGCTGTTTCCGCGCGAGTCGATCAACTACATCGACGTTTCGCCCAAGCAGGTCGTTTCGGTTGCCGCCTCCTTGATTCCGTTTTTGGAGAACGATGACGCGAACCGGGCGCTCATGGGTTCCATGCATACCGGGCTGGAAGAAGCACCGGGTGGCTTTGAACGGCAGGCGGCTTTTTTCGCCGAACGGGCCCGGGGCGGCGCCGGCCTCATGGTTACCAGTGGCATTGCCCCCAACGCGGCGGGTCAGCTGGGCCTCGGCGGCCTC
>JBGTRP010000493.1:0-5880 GCA_041940685.1 Acanthopleuribacteraceae bacterium | reverse complement strand
AAGAGGGGCCACGCCCGCTTCACCCCTGTTTCGGAGCCGCCCACCATGATGGAAAGCGTGCCGTTGCGAGCGCCCACATCGCCGCCGGACACGGGGGCATCGACGAAATCCGCGCCTTTCTCCACCGCGGCCCGTTGGATGCGTTCGGCCAGGCTGGGTTTGGTGGTGGTCATGTCGACCAGCAGGGCGCCGGATCGAGTGGCGCTCAAAATGCCGTCATCGGCCAGGTAGACCCGCGCCACATCCTCGGGAAAACCCACCATGGTGAACACCAGATCCGCGCCACGGACCGCCTCCGCGGGCGAATCCGCCCAAGCCGCGCCCTCGGCCAGCAAAGGCTCGGCCTTGGCCTTGGTCCGGTTATACGCCGTCAGAATATATCCGGCCTCCATCAGTTTGCGGCACATGGAAACGCCCATCACGCCGGTCCCGATCCAGGCGACCCTGGTTTGTGCTGCCGTTTCTTTCATGGAAGCTTCTCCTCGATTCAACCATTCTCTAGTCAAAGAACGAACCCGTTTAAATGGGTTAATAATAGCGCCAGACCGGCCCGTGATCACCCGCCGGTTCGTCGATGGGACCGGGCAGAATTTCGCGCATGTAGTAGGCCATGCCCTTGGATTGGTCCCAATCGCGCGGGTACCCCAATGAGACCTCTTCGAAACGCACGCCGCCGCGGTAGTCCGTGGCGCGTACATGGAGGTGACCCGAAACCGCAACCTTCACCGGGTAGCGGAGATGCAGATCCTCGGTCAACTTGGTGCCGCACCATATCGAAAAACGAGGGATGCGGCGAATGCGGACCAAATCCTGGCGCAAGGGAAAGTGGTTAATCAGCACCAGGGAAGCATCGCGGGGCAGTGCGTCCAGCCGTTGCAGGGAGTATTGGTAGCGGCTTCTGCACCATTCGATCATCGAGGCGTGGGGCCTGGGATCGATCAGCTTTTCGTCACTACACAGCACCCCCGATTCCATGGCCCAACTTACCGCGTCTTCCAGCTCCACATGATCGGGCCGGAAACTGTAGTCGTAGGGAATGAAAAGCGGCGCCACCACGATGCGCGCCTCGCCCTCGGGCCAAAATTCGAAGGGATCTTCCGGCGTCAGCACACCGTGCTCGCGGCAAATCGACACCAGGTGTTGGTACTTTTGTTCGCCGTGCAGAGGTTCCGCGTCCTCGCCCATCGGCCGGCTGGACCACAGTTCGTGATTGCCCGGCACCCAAAAAACGCGTGCGAACTTCGGGCACAGGGCGTCGAGCGTCTCGCGTAAATGGCGCTCGCTGGTACACAAATCGCCACCGGTAATTAACCAGTCTTCCGTATGCGGAGGAATCTCCCGCAATGCCTCACGGTTGATGCGAAAGTCTAAATGAAGGTCACTGATGGCCCACAACTTCACCTGGCGCTCCCCATTTCCGGTGTTCCCACACGCGGCAACAAGCCGTTCGCCCTCGGCGAAGTCGCGGCGGGATCGAATCGCCTATTTTAATCCTAAAGGGCGGCCGAACCCAAGTGTTCCTCCCCCCGCGCATCGCATCGGACATCCGGCCGGCAACCTTAAAAAACCCTGAGAGGTTTGGCCGCCGAGCATTTGGCGGCGCCGACTCCTTTTGACAAACACCCTTGGAAAGTTACAATAGGCGAGGTTGGCTAGGTTGGGTCTCGGATGTCGTCAAAAATATTAGTGGTCGATGATGAAACCGATTTGGAGCTTTTAATTCTGCAAAAGTTCCGCAATGAAATCCGAGAGGGTTCGCTTGCTTTTCAGTTCGCCCGCAATGGCCTGGAAGCAGTGGAAAAGCTTGAAAACCACCCTGAAATCGATATCGTGCTCACCGATATCAACATGCCGGAGATGGACGGCCTGACCCTGCTGCAGAAAATTCGTGAAGAAAAGAGCACCCGGCAGGCGATTGTCATTTCGGCTTACGGCGACATGGAAAATATCCGCGCTGCCATGAACCGCGGCGCCTTTGATTTCCTCACCAAGCCCATCGATTTCGAAGACCTGAAGATCACGCTCGACAAGACCACCGCCCACGTGGCCGAGCTCAAGGCAATGGCCAGAGCCCGCAAGGAAAAACGTGCGGCCCAGGCAAAGGCCTTGCGGCAGGAGAAACGGGCCAAGGAAGCGCAAAAAAAGCTGATCGAGCACCTCAAGCAAATGGATAAGCTCAAGGACGAATTCCTTGCCAATACATCCCATGAGTTGAGGACCCCGCTCAACGGAATCATCGGTATCGTGGAGTCGCTGCTCGACGGCGCCACCGGCATCCTATCCGAGGAAACCAATCGCAACCTGACCATGGTCGTCAATAGCGGCAAAAGACTGCTGCGCCTCATCGAGGACATTCTCGATTTCGCCAAAATGAAATCGGGCAACATCGAGCTGCAGCCCGAGCCCGTGGACATTCGCGAGGCGGTGGATTTGGTTTTGGAGGTTGCCAAGCCCCTGTTGCGCAACAAGCCCATTGCCATGGAGAACCGTATCGAATCCGGCCACCCCCTGGTGCTCGCCGACCCCAACCGTTTGCAGCAAATCCTTTTCAACCTCGTGGGCAATGCCGTCAAATTCACCGAAAAGGGCTCCATTACCGTTTCCGCCAAGGTGCGGGCGAAACACATGCGCATCGAGGTCCGCGATACCGGCGTGGGCATCTCCCTCGACCAATTCGAAACCATCTTCAAGATGTTTCAACAGGTGGAGAGTTCGCTTTCCCGTTCCCAAGGCGGCATCGGCCTTGGACTGCCCATCACGAAGAAGTTGGTGGCCCTGAGCGGCGGCACCATCGATGTCAAATCCGAGGTTGGCGCGGGCTCCCGATTCGGCTTTACCATCCCGCTCGCCCCCAATCGCAAACAACCCGCCTCCGCGCCGGCAAAACCCCCACCCAAAAACCTGCCCGTGACGCCGGAACAAACCGATATCAGCCAGTTGACCCATGCCATCCTCAGTAGAGACAGTCACAAAATCCTGGTGGTAGACGACGAGCCCGTCAATCTTCTGGTGCTCTCCAACCACCTCTCCCTGCAAAACTACAAGGTGGTTACCGCCAAAAACGGCATGGAAGCCATCCAGATGTTGGAAAAGGCGCGCGATTTCGACCTGGTGATCCTGGATTTGATGATGCCGGGAATGTCCGGATTCGAGGTTTGTCGCTCGATCCGCACCACTTGGTCGCTTTACCAGTTGCCCATTCTGATCCTCACCGCACGCAACCAAATGAAGGATTTTGTGCAGGCCTTGGAGGTGGGCGCCAACGACTACGTCACCAAACCCTTCGATAAGCGCGAGCTCATGGCCCGCGTACAAACCCTATTGACTCTCAAAGAAGCCGTCATCAGCGCGATCACCCATCAAAAGGAGCTGATCGAGGAACAGAAACACGCACGCGCGCTTCAAGACGAAAAGTCGTTTCTTGAATTGCGGGCGCAGGCTTCCGCGAAGGCGGAGGCGGAGGCGCTGGAGATTAGCCGGCATCAGACGGATTTTCTCGCGTTGATGAGCCACGAGCTTCGCACGCCGCTCAACGCCATTATCGGTTATAGCGAAATCATCCATGAGGAAATGCTGGCCGCCGACGAGGATAGCTTTGTGGCCGACGTCGTCAAAATCCAAAACGCGGGCCGCAACCTGCTGGGACTGATCAACAATCTGCTCGATCTCACCAAAATAGAGTCCGGCAAGATGGATCTGCGCATCGAGAGTTTTCCGCTTTCCCAATTGCTGCAGGACCTCATCATCACCATTCAGCCCCTGGCCGACAAACGCGGCAACGCCATCGGCATCGAGCTTTCGGAGATCGAGGAGTCGGAACCCATGCGCACCGATATGACCAAGCTGCGGCAAATCCTCTTGAACCTGCTCGGCAATGCCTGCAAGTTCACCCGTAGCGGCCGCATCGACGTGATGATCGGGTCCTTACCCGAACCCAAACGGGACTGGCTGGAAATCAAGGTGCGCGATACGGGCATCGGCATGAGCGAAGAACAATTGGGCCGCATTTTCAAACCCTTCAGTCAGGCGGATACCGCCATTGCCCAGCACTATGGAGGCACGGGCCTGGGTCTGATGATCTCCAAGCGGTTCTGCCAGATGCTGGGCGGCGATATCGGCGTGGAGAGTCGCTTGGGGGAAGGCTCCACCTTTTGGGTCCACATTCCCAAACGAGTGGAGGAGGCCTCGCCCACGAATACTTGAGATCGCTCTAAACCGCCACGATTCAAAGACCTCTGGCTCGCGATCGCCCCCTTATTTAATTGCTTTTTTGGTGATTGGGATCAAAAATTCGCGTTTTCACTCGGGTTTTGTTGTTACCTGGGCGGTGGATTGCTATCATGCTAAGGCCTTTAAGGAATCTTCCAAAGGGGCTTCACGTCTTTATCTTTCCCCCTACCCCATATCCACTTCAGCAACCAGGTCCCCGAGGGCGGAACTCCCTCTTTTTCGGGATTGCTGCCTCCGGTCAATTTGCCAACCTGATCCAGAAAAAGGCTTTTTCATGTCAATCCATGCTTGCAAATCGGCGGTTACACGCAACCAACCCCACGGGATTTCGACCCGGCATGTGGCTTAGAATTTTCCTTCTGCCACTGTTGGCGAGCGGATCGGCGCTTGCCCTGTTTCAGGACCCCGTTTCCTCGGGCATGCAGGAATTCCGCTTTTCACTGGTGCGAATCCCGGTTTGGGTAACCGGAAAAAAAGACAAGCCCAAACGCAACCTGGACAAAAGGGATTTCAAGCTCTATGTGGACGGCCGCCGAACAGCCTTTGAAAGCTGCATCCCCGCCTATAACCGGCCGGTCGAAATCGTATACCTGCTGGATATTTCCGGCAGCATGGTGGTGGGCGGAAAGCTGGAGGGCGCCATCGATGTCATCAGCTACCTGTTGAAACACCACCCACCGGGCGACCGCTGGAGAATCCTCGTATTTTCCGACGGTAGGGTTCTGCCGGTTCTCGACCATCAAAACGCGGGGGATTGGCCCAAGCTGAAAACGCGCATTCGGGCCTATGGGAAAACAGCGCTTTTTGACGCCCTAAGCCAGAGCCGCTCCTATTTCAACGCGGCCAGTCTGGCCAGCCGCGCGATTTTACTGTTTACCGACGGCCTCGATAACCAGAGCCGGCTCAGCGAGAGTCAACTTTTGACCGTGCTCGAAACGCTGGACGTACCCGTTTTCGCCGTCGGCATCGCCGATGGTTTCGTGCCCAAAAGCCCGGCATCCCAGGAGCAATTGGGCATCCAGACCATGAAGAACATCACCCAAATCAGCGGCGGCGAATATTTTATCGCCGAATCCGCCGCGGACCTTCGGCAGGCCCTCGCTGCCCTTGTAGTTGCGCAGCCCCGGACGGCTGGAGCGCTTGATCTCCTCGATCACCGGCTGGCCACGGTGGTACCGGAGCCTGACGTTCATCGTCGGCTTGGCGCCCTCCGTGACCTCGTAGCCCTCGATGAAGCCTTCCTGCTCGAGCACCTTGCAGATGGCCACCTTGATCTTCGAGGCGGGCATTTCCACCTCGGGATGATTCGCCTGCTGCGCGTTGCGGATGCGCGTGAGCAGATCGGCGATCGGATCCTGCATCGTCATCTTGCTTCCTCCGCCTACCAGCTCGACTTCACGAGGCCGGGCACGTCACCGCGCATGGCCGCTTCGCGCAGCTTGTTACGACCCAGGCCGAACTTCCGGTACACGCCGTGGGGGCGGCCGGTCAGCCCGCAGCGCCGCTGCTTGCGCACCGGCGAGGCGTTGCGCGGCAGCTTCTGCAGCTTTTCCTGGGCAATCCAGCGCTCCTCGTCCGGGAGGTTTCTGTCGTTGATGATCGCCTTCAGCTCGGCACGCTTCTTCGCGTACTTGGCGATCATGCGGGCGC
>JBGTRP010000492.1:0-5884 GCA_041940685.1 Acanthopleuribacteraceae bacterium | reverse complement strand
ACAAATACATCAGGTTGGCGCGAATCTTTGGGTGATCCTCCACCAGGACAATCCGGCTCATAGGGACTTCCTCCACAATTCTTCTTGGGTGTGCCTTCCCACTTTGGGGCCAGGCCATCTTTCTGGGATTATCAAGAAGGTTGCCAATTGGAAAGAGCGCTCCTTCTCGGGGCTTTGGGCCGTTTTTCGAATTGATTGTATGAAAATCCTGACATTTTTTGTGTGGAAATTCGGGAATTCGCACAGAGGGCGGCTGGCGATTCTCAGGCGCCGGACCTAGAATGCCAGGTAGGTTTTGGGTGGTTGGACGCCGAGACCAGGTCCGGGAAAGGCAACCCCGCCAAGGATTGGGACGACCATCCAGGGCCGCCCGGGGGCAACCTCGAAAATGGCCTGCCGGCGCTGGCACCTCGCTTGCTCGCCGCCGGGTGATCGCGGAAGCATGACGCATTCGGCCGAAATTGCTCGCCTTTCCCGCGCCCACATATCCAAAACTCGAAGGAGCCCAACAATGCCCAAGCCCCTAATCCTTGCCCTGGTTCTTTTGCCATGCCTCACACTTCAAGCTTTCTCGGCCTCCAGCACACCCAGCTTCACCATCGAAAAAATCATTGTCAATGGAAACCAACATGCGAGCGCCGAGGTGGTGCGCACGGAATCGAGAATCGAGGAGGGAAGGAGTTACACCGAGCTTGAACTCACCCGCGCCATGTACCGCATCAACCGGTTGCCCTTCATTCTGGAAGCGGAGTTCGCTTTGGAGAAAGGGAGCCGTCGCGGCAGTTACCACCTGGTGATCACCGTACGGGAGACGCGGCTGTATTTCGCGGATTTCAATTCCTTCAACGTCACCAATGACGAGGGAGATCACCACTCCCTGGAGTACGCGAGTATTGGGCGGCGCTTTTTCACCGGCTCTCATGGCTTGTTCTACGTGGCGCTGAGGCCCGTGTACAGTATTTCTCAGTCGCACACGCTGGGCGCCCGATATACGGCGGGCTACGCCCATCACAACCTGTTCGACCGCCGGGTGTACGCCAACTTGGAATTCACCCATCTCCGCCAACCCGATCAGATCACCGTGACGGAAAACTCCCGCCATGAGTTCCTGTTCGAGGACAACCTCTCCGCGACCCTGCAACTGAGCGTTCCTATCTTCGCCAATCAATGGCTCAAGGGCGCGTTTCACCACCTCGAGTATACCAACGTGAGCATTACCGACAATTTCAATGTTCCGGATGCGCGCTTCGAGAGCGAAAGGCGAAGCCAAACGGACGCCCAATATGTTTTTTGGGAATACAACACCACCGACGATATCTTTTTACCTTCCACGGGCACGGTATATCAGGCTGGTTACCGGCACGAGGCCTTTTCAACCGAATCCAGTCCCCCGGGCATCCCCGCGGGTAATGATGCCGAGTACCACCGAATATTCGTGGGCTGGGATCGTTATTGGCGATTTGGGGGCCGGCACACCTTCCTTGTAAATTCGGAACTGCAGTACTACGAATCGCGGTTTTCCCTGACCCAAATCACGGATATCACGGGCAATATCATCCCGAGAATCGAATCAAAAGATTATTCGACGGGTAGCGGGCTGGCCCTGGGTTACGCCTTCGACGCCTGGGGCTGGAAAAAGAAAAGGCGCTTTGGAGACTTACGCTTCGAGGTCAAAGTCAGCAATCAATTCAATCGGCTGGGACCCACGCCCTCTCTGAACAACCCGTTTGAGTTGAATTCGAATCTGGCCGACCTGGACCTGGACGTTCTGGCCCTCGATTTTGCGGTGAAACTGCGCAACTCCTGGGGCGTTTTTCAGGCCGTGCTCCAATATTCGACCAACGACTAGCGGGGGCGGGCATGAATACCTATGGTTTGCTGATCCTGTTTTTCTTTTTGCCCCAGGACCCGCCGCCCGCGCGCGCATCCTGGCAAGCCGGCGGGGCCTTGCGCATATCTCTTTCCGCGGAGGTTTTCGACCACCAGGAAGTTTCGCGTTACCTGGCCTCCGGTTTGACCACTACCTTCCGCGTGGAAGTGCGCGGTCGGAACCGGAGCGGGCAAGCCCTCAAGCGCGAGGCCGCGGTTGCCGTACGCTACGAGCTATGGGATGAGGCGTACTTAGTCCATTATTTGGATTCAAGCGGCGTCGTCACACGCCACGAGTTCACCAGCTTGACCCTCTTTAAGAATTGGTGGCGGGAGCGAGTTCTGACAGTCGAGGGGCTGCGGCCCCTTCATTCGGGCGTTTTTCGCGTGGTTTTGGAGGTCATACCCTTTTCCGCACATGAAACCGAGGTCGCGCGAGATTGGCTCACGAGCGCCCTCGCGGAACCCTCCTCCAACCTGGGCGGGAGCCTGGTAAATACGGTAGTCGCTACTTCCATCCAGCGCAAGGTTCTGATCCGCTTCCAATGGAGAATCGCGGCGACGGGCGTCGAGAGTCCTTGAAGGAGCGCTCTTCAGCAAGATAAGGGTTAAATCAGAGGAAGAGTAATCAAAAAGTGGGCCCCTTTCGCGGAATTCCCGACAAGGGCCAACTCCCCGCCCTGGTCGAGCATGATCTTGCGCGCAATGGGAAGGCCAAGACCCATGCTCTCGCCAATTTTCCCCGTGGTGATATAGGGATCGAAGATGCTTTCCCGTACGGAAGCTTCAATTCCAGGACCGTCATCGGCCACACGCAAACAGGCTTCCCGCCGCTCCAAGCTCAGCTCGAAGGTCACCGATCCAGGGGCGCCGTCAAGGGCTTTCGCGCTGTTGGAGCAGAGGTTCACCAGCACCTGCCGCAACATTTCCGGATCGGCCAGGACGCGCATCGGTTTCTCTGCCGGCAGATAATTCAGCTTCATCCCCGGCCATGCATTGTGGAACTGGCGGCTGAATTCTGTCAGCAGCGCGCCCAGATCCACATCCTCTTTTTGTGGTTGGCGAATGCGGGCGAAGGCCGTGAACTGATGGGTGAATTGTCGCAATCGGTCCAACTCCTGGCGAATGCTGTCCGCGCCGGCCGACAAGGTCTCGCGAAAAGGGAGGCTCATATCCTCGGCCATTTCTTGCAGACGGTCCAACTCTAGGTGAGCAGCGGTTAAAGGCGTTCTCATTTCGTGGGCGTGGCGACGCGAGGCTTCCTGCCAGGTGGAAAGATGGCGCAAATATCGGATTTGTTCTTTCTGCCGGCCAAACACATGAGAGGCCTTCTCGATCATCGCGCCGATACGAGCAATTGCATCGTTGCCCGGTATGCCCGCGCGAATGTCGCTCCGACCCTCCGCGAGCGCCTCGATCGGCCCGCGCAAGGCGGCAAGGCGCCGATCCATTCTTTTTCCCGTCCGCCATTGGATCGCCGCGGCCGCCAATACAACAAGGGCAAACACGGACCAAAGGGCATAGCGGTAGCGGCCCGCCATCTCCTTGCGGTTGTTTTCCAGTATGAAAAGATTCTGGCGGATTCGTTGCGTGTGCTCGAAGCGGTCACGATAGGCCGCGGCTTGGCCCGGGTCCAACCGCGAAAGCGTTTTTTGGTCCTCGGCGGAGTGAGCCAACAGGTCCCGAACCTCCGGATGCAGGGCCAGATCGATCCACAGTTCGGACAAGCGCCGTTCGAAAAACTGGAAAATCACCAACGCTGCCAGAATCATCAACGCGATGGAAACAAAGGCGGTTTTGTATCGCATAAGAGCACATCCCGAAAAAAGCAAATGTTGGCGGGGTAGGGGAGTCGCGTCAGAAAAGCAAGCATTCTCCCAGCGACAGGGGTCATATTGTAACAAGGCAGTCTCGGGGCTTGCGAAGCCAAGACTTTCGACAAAATCAAGACCGCAGCTTATAAAGTCTTGGCCCTGCTATGCTAGACTTCTCACATGTCTTGTTTTGTTGGTTTTTGCTTTTGTTGCGCTCCAAGACTTGGCTTGGCGCAAGCAAGTCAATATCTGACGCAAATGGCTACTACTAATACGTGGACAACAGAAAAATTTAGCGGTAGTCATCGCTCAAGAGCCAAGATTCATGGCAAAAGTCTTGATATTTAGTCGAAGTTGCCCCGCAATTCATGGAGCTCGACATCCGCGTCCTCCCGTAAAGGAACGGTCTTGCGGATGATGACCTCGAAGTGCGCCCCGGCCTCGCGTTCTAACGCCAGGGCGGCCTTGAAGCTCGGGGCGAGTTCCCATTGCTTGAATTGCCAGCGCGCGGGAGGATCGTTCTGTCGTTCATCGATGGATATCGCCAAGTTCGGTTCCTCCTGCCGCAGATGGAAGCTGAATTGGTCCAGGGGAATGGAAAGCCCCATGCCGCGCGCCTTGATGTAGGATTCCTTAAGCGTCCAGTAATCAAAGAATCGACTTTCCTGATATTTCTCGGGCAGCGCCATGAGGTCCGCCACCTCGGTTGGTGAAAAGAAGCGGTCTGCAATTTGAATGAGGTCGCCGCCCCGCTGAATATCCTCCACATCAACGCCAACCTCGCGGCCAAGCACCACGGCGCAGGCGATCAACCCCTCGGTATGCGAGAGGTTGAAGCGCAACGGCTTGACCCGGTGTATGGCCGAAAGATGCGGCCGGCCATACTTGTTTTTCTCGAAGCGCCAATCCGCGGGAGGAAGAGATTCATAGCGGGAAAGCAGAGAGCGGATGACCGCACGCGTCACAAGGTATTGGTGACGGTGTTTTTCAAAGTGAAAGCGTTGCTGTTGTTTCGCTTCCTCCGGGGTGAGCAGCTCGTGGTAACGCTGCAGCAAGACTCTGTCTTGAATCTCATCTGGAAAGGCAAACCACAGATGGACCTCATTGGGGGGAAGTTCCAAGCGACCGGGGGCGTTCATTGCAAAAATCTCCATCGGTTGATTTTGATCGAGCAGAGACCGTGCCGCGGCGCTTAGGCCAGGGCGGCCTTTAATTTGTCCAACATCATCAGATCCTTGCCGAATTGGTTGAGGGTTGGAAGCGCGCTGGATTGCGTCGCCGAGCCAAGCCCGTAGCGGACAAAAGTGGCCAAGGTTCCCGCGGGTCCGAGATCCACGTAATCGAAAGGCCCCTTTGCGTCAAAGGCGCGGAGGGTATCGTAGAAGCGAATGGGCCCGCGAATCACGGACCAGGGGTGCCCGCTCTCCATTCTTTGGATGGTCTGGCCCAGGCGGCAGGAAACCAGGGGCAATTCCAGGGGCTCGAAATCTTCGAACAGAGTCTTGCATTGATCCTCGATTGCCTCCACGAGCGGGGAGTGGAACCCATGACTGATGGGCAGCACCTGGCAGGTAATCTTGTCCCGGCCGAGTTCGCCCTCGATACGTTGCAGGTCCTCATGGCGGCCTGTCACCACAAAATGGTTGTCGAAATTTTGGCCCGCCAGCCAGCAGTTTTGAAAGAGGGCCGGGCGTTGCCGCATAATGTTGGGCCGCTCCAAAACCGCCATCATTCCCGCGACGGGCGCATTGGCCTCTAACATTTTTGCCTGGCTCACCACCTTTTCGAGCCCCACTTCCAGCGTCAACCCACCGCCAACAATGGCGGCCGTGTACTCTCCCAAGCTGTACCCCAGCAGGTAATCGGGAAAAAGACCCATGTCATAGAGCACCCGCGTCAGGGCATAACCCACGGCCACGTTGGCGGGGTGGGTGTACAAGGTGCGGTCAAAGGGATCAAACTTGCCGGCGCCGGACTGGTAAATGAGTTCTACCAGCGAGGCCTGAATCAGCGGTTGGGTAATTTGACTGGCGCGGTCCATCCACCGCTTAAACACGGGCTGATTTTCATAGAGCTCCTTGCCCATTTGGTAGTATTGCGCGCCTTGTCCCGAATACATAAAAACCAGCTGTTTTCGCATGGCAATCATCCTTTTGGTGGTTTCCCTTTCCAAAGCGGTGAAGCCACGAAGGAAGGGGAGG
>JBGTRP010000491.1:0-5887 GCA_041940685.1 Acanthopleuribacteraceae bacterium | reverse complement strand
ACGCCGGCGGCCTCGACCGCGGCGGCGAACAGCGCGTAGAACGCCGGGTCGTCGCCGTTGCTGGCGCCGAGGTAGGCGGCGCGGAGCGCGCGCGGGTCGCGGCCCGCGTAGGACGCGCCGGTCACCACGATGCTGGCGGCCATGGCCAGCAGCGGGGCGAAGATGGCGCGGGCGTCCCGTTCGCGGGTCAGGCCCAGCACAAAGTGAAATTTCTTTCCGGGAAAGGAAACGCCGAGTTCCTCCCCCAGGGCCGCGACCTTGCCGCGGTTGTGGGCCACATCGGCGATCACATTGGGCGCGGGCCGCCAGAAACGCGCGGGCAACCGATCGGACATGCCCGCATAAATCGCATCCGGCTCCCGTTCGGGGTAGAAGTGGCGAATCAGCTTGCCGGCCAGCGCCATGTTACGCGCGGTGAAACCGGGCGCGGGCCGGGCCAGATGACGCCGCGTCTCGCGGACATCCTCGCGCGAAACCGCCGTCACCTCGGCGCCCTCGGCGCGTGCGGCCTTACACACAAAGCAATAAGCCGCGCCGGTAGCCGCGGTGAAAAAAGGCGCGCCGCGCCGGGCGATGCCCGCCTTCACCAGGGCCCGCTGCCACAACCGGGCGCCCAGGCTCTTGGGGTGGTCATCGGCCACATTGGTCAGCACGCAGGCGGCCGCGTCCAGCGCCATTAGCGGCGTGTAGCGCCCGCCCGCGCCCACCTCCATCACCGCCCAGGTCACCTCGTGGCGCTCGAAGAGCTTCAGCGCCAGCAGGATGCCCAATTCCGCGAAGCTCAGCGAAAGGCCGTCATGCTCTTCCATGAACGCCAGTTGGTAGGGCGCCAGCACCTCGCGGTAGATGGTCGCGATGTCGACATGATCCACTTTTTTACCATTAATATGAAAACGCTCGGCGTAGTCGAACACATGCGGGCCGGTCCACGAGCCCGTGTTGCCCGTGAACTCCAAACCGCGGGCCAGGTAATGGGCGGTGCTGCCCTTGCCGTTGGTGCCGGTGATGTGGATCAGGCGGGAGGGGTGCCCGCGGGGCCAGAAATGGTCCACGGCCGCGCGTAACAACGCGATGCGGCGCCGTTTGTTGGCCGCCCAGTGCGCATGGTAAATCTCGTCGAGGGCCACCAGGTATCCGGGCTCGAACGTCTCCATATCCTCAGGCTTCAAGAGGCTTGCTCCTCTTTCCGTGCGTCCATCCCTTTTCCCGGCTCAGCGCAGGGTCACGTACTTGCGCGCGATCGGCCAAATATCCTCGATCTCGCCCGCCATGGCCTCGCGCGAAAACTTCAGCGCGTCCTCGCCATGGCCGGCCTTTTGCAAGGCCCGGCGCACCAGGGCAATGCTGGCGACGGGCCGATCCTTTTGTTCCGACAGATGAACCGTAATATGCGGATGAAGCGGTTTTTCCATTTCGTTGACGCCTGTTTCCACAACCCGAACGGCGGGTCATGATGGTTTTGCCGGGCTCGCGCCTCATTCTGGATGAGCGCCGAGGCGCTGTCAAGCCGATGGACGCACGGCCCGATGCCGAACCGAGGCCCTCGAATCGCTCTTCCCGAGGGGTCCTCGCCACGCTTCTGCCCTTTCCTTGCCGGCCAGGCAACCCTATAATGGGAATCAACGCGCGGACAGAGCATGCGCCGGGCTCACCCACCCGAGCGTATGCGCATCGGGCGCTTCCGCCGCCCATCCGCCGATCCGAGCGCTGGTTCGCCGGATTCCTCACGCCCCCGTGCCCGGGGATTTCTTTTTGTCTGGCAGTCGCCATCCGTGAAAGCCCGCCCCATGAAGCTCTGATCCCCCCTCCGCCGAGGCCGGGGCCATATTCACAATAAAACTGGTTGACAACAACCGTTTAACAACCTAAGATAGATTCAGGATCGCGGCAGAGGGCCCGGCTGGCAAGGGTGTAGGCACCCGCCGCCGCGTCCATGCCACGGACGCCGAATGCATGTGAGGAAGCTTTGAACTTGAATAAACGCCAGAAAGAGATATTCCGTAAGATCGAGCGCATCATCAAGGCGGACGATCCCGTGCCCACGGTGGCGGATCTCGGCCAGATGTTCGGCATCTCCCAACAGGCCATGTCCAAAAACCTGAAGGTCTTGGAAAAGTTCGGCATGATTCGCCGCAACCCGAACAAGCACCGCAGCATCGAGCTGGTGGCGCCCCCGCCGCGGGCCACCCGCGTCCAATTGCTGGGGCGCATCGCCGCGGGCATGCCCCTGGAGCCCGTCGAAAGCGAACAGACCATCGATGTCCCCGCCGACTTGGTGCCCAATGGCGAGGTTTACGCCCTTGAAGTCAGCGGGGATTCGATGATCGAAGACGGCATCTTCGACGGGGACACGGTCATCATCCGGCGCCAGTCCATGGCCTTCGACGGGCAGACCGTGGTGGCCGTGCTCAATGGCGAGGCGACGCTGAAACGCTATTACCACGAGGGCCACCGCATTCGCCTGCAGCCGGCCAACGCGGCGCTCAAACCACTGTACGCCGGGCCCGACGACGATTTCGAAATTCGCGGGATCGTCTACGCCCTCTACCGCAAATACAAAGACGTGGCGAACCCCTAACCCGCCACCCGCGTTCCATGGTATCGACATCCGGCCGGTTGTCTCGCGCAAACCGGCCAGGGGGGATGGTGTCTCCAGCATCGCGAAACTCCGGGCGCTTGCCGCCCGGTTTTTTTGAGGCACGAATTTATTCGCGAATGAACCAGATCCCCATTTTGCCCCGGTCGGAGCGGCTCGCACCGGCGGTGGAGGTACCATGCCCGTTTTTCACCTGGACATCGAATCTTTTCTCACCACGGTCGAACGCGTCAAGGATCGCGGCCTTGCCTCGACCCCGCTGGTGATCGCGCCCGACAAGGAGCGCGCCACCGTGATCGCCGCCTCGCCGGACGCCAAACAGATCGGCATTCGCCGCGATATGGATCTGGCCCATGTGCGCAAACACTTTCCCGGCGTACGCGTGCTGCCGCCCAATTTCAAGCTCTACGACACCGCCAACCGCTATGTGCTGGGGCTGGTCAGCCAGTACAGTCCCATCGTGGAGCCCGTGGGCTACGGCCATATCGCGCTGGACATGGCCGGCACGCATCGGCTCTACGGCAACATGGAATCGGCCGCGCTCAAGCTGTGCCGGGAGGTGGAGGCGCGCGCGTTCCTGCCGGCCACGGTAGGCATCGCCACCAACAAGCTGGTCAGCACCATTGCCGCCAAGGAAGTGCAGAAAAACCGCGAACCGCTCTACCGGGTTCCGGAAGGCAGGGAGCCCGGCTTCCTCGCGCCGCTCTCGTGTAAAGCGCTGCCCGAATGGCGTAACCCGTTCGTGCGCAAGCTGCTGTTCGAGCTGAACTTGCGCAAGGTCGCCCAGATCCAGGCACTCTCACGGGATCTGTTGAGCTTCGCGGCCGGCGCTCTGGGCCTCAAGCTGCACCGCCACGCGTTGGGCATCGACCCCGAACCGGTCACCCCACCGGAGCGGACGCGCCAATTGGTGTTGGACCACTGCTTTGTTCCCGACACCAACGATGACGCGGAAATCCGCGCCGCGCTCCACCTGCTGATCGAAAAGTTGTGCTTCCAGTTGCGAGCCAAGGGCATCCGCGTGGACCGGATCCACTTTTCCTTAAAGTACAGCGACGATGTCTGGCGCGAGAAGCTCTACACGCTGGGACCCACCCAAAGGGAGGAACGGATCGCCCATGCCCTGCTGCGCGATTACGAACGTTTATGCGACCGCCGCCAGCGGGTCCGCTACCTCAAGCTCAGCTTTCAGGGCCTCTATCCCTACCAATGCCAACCCTCGCTGTTCACCGAACCCGATCATCGCGCGGTCGCACCCCATCTGGATCGCATCCGCAACCGATTCGGTTCCGACGCCATTCACCGCGGCCGGAGCATCAAGGCCAAGTGCGGAGCGGCCTGATCACGGCCTCTTCCATGGCCGCATCCCTCCCGAGGTTTCGTTTTGGCGTTCCAACATCTCCATATCCACGGCTACTACTCGATGATGTGGGGCACGGCCCCTACCGAGGCTATCGCGGAGCGCCTGCGTCAATTCGGTCAGGCCAGCTTTCCTCTCACGGACCGCAATGGCCTCTACGGCATGATCGAGCAGCTTCAGGCCTGTGAGAAATTCGACCTCAAGCCGATCATCGGCTGTGAGTTGATCAGCGGGGAACAGCAGGCGCTCTGCCTCGTCAAGACGCGCCAGGGCTACCAGCACCTGTGCCAAATGCTGACGTCCCTCTACCACAACGCCAACTGGCGCCTGGACGAGGGGCTCGCCAACCAACACGAGGGTCTGGTCGTCATTACGCAAAATGAGGAGGTGATCGAGGCCATTCACCCGGCCGCGGATCTCTACATCGACCTCGGACCCGGCAGGATCGCGGCCGCCACCCGGCTGAGCCAAAAGTGGCGCATCCCCATGGTAGTGACCAGCCACGCCTACATGCTCTCGCGAGCCGATTATGAGCTGCACCTGCTGCTGCGCGCCATCGACACCAACGGCAAGCTCTCCCGTCTGCCGCGCGATCAACATGTCAGCCGGGAGGATGTGCTGTTCCCCAACGCGGATATGGCCCGGCGCTTCGCCAATTACCCAAAGGCCTTGAAAGCCACCGTCGAGATCGCCGAGGCCTGTGAGTTCGCACCCAAGCTGGGCGGCTTGATCTTTCCTCCCTCGGAATACAACCAGAGCTTCAAGGTGCTGCGCGACAAGACTTACGCGGGCCTGACCAAGCGCTATGGCGCGATTTCGGACAAGGTGCGCGAACGCGCCGATTACGAGCTCGATATGATCCGGCGCAAGGGCTTCTCCAACTGTTTTCTGGTGGTGGAGGACGTGGTGCGGCGCTTTCCACTGACCTGCGGACGGGGCAGCGCCGCCGCCAGCATCGTCTCCTACGCGTTGGAAATCACGCATGTGGATCCCATCGCGCATCACCTCTTTTTCGAGCGCTTTCTCAATCCCGGCCGCACCGACCCGCCCGATATCGATATCGACTTCGCCTGGGATGAGCGCGACCGGGTGCGGGAGTACCTGTGGGACAAGTACGGCGGCTCGCACATCGCCATGGTTTGCAACCACAACCGCTTCCGCGCGCGCTCCGCCCTGCGGGAAACCGCCAAGGTTCACGGCATGGGCGACAAGGAGTTGAAGCGCATTTCCCGGATCATGACGCGCGGCCGCAAGTCGGGCGAGCCCGCCGCCTTGCCCGAGCCCTGGCCCGCGCTTTTACGCGCGGCCGAACGCATCGTGGATTACCCGCGCCATATCAGCGTTCACTGCGGCGGAGTGGTGATCACCCCTGACCCCATCACCAACCACTGCCCGCTGCGGCCCATGCCCATCGGCTACGACGTGGCGCCCTGGGACAAGGATGGCGTAGAGGATTACGGCTTCGTAAAGCTCGACTTTCTGGGCAACCGCTCGCTCGCGGTGATCCGCGACTGCCTGGCCGCGGTGCGCGAGAACTACGGCGTGCCCATCGAGTACGCCACGCTCAACCCCATCCACGATCCACAGACCCAATCCCTGATCGCCAGGGGCGATACCATGGGCTGCTTTTACGTGGAGTCGCCGGCCACCCGGCAACTGCTGCAGAAAACCGGACATGGCGATTTCGAGACGCTGGTGGTGATCTCCTCCATTATCCGGCCCGCGGCCAACAAGATCTCGCGCGAGTGGATCAAGCGCCACCGCTGGATGCGCGAACCCGGCCACCGACCCAACTGGAAACCCATCCACCCCAAGGTCGAGGAGATCCTCGCCGAGACCCACGGTCTGATGGTCTACCAGGAGGATGTGACCCGCACCGCCATGGCCGTGGCGGGTTTCAACGCGGTAGAGGGCGACCGGCTGCGCAAGAT
>JBGTRP010000490.1:0-5888 GCA_041940685.1 Acanthopleuribacteraceae bacterium | reverse complement strand
CGGTAGCCTGCGCCGGTAGCCTGCGCCGGTAGCCTGCGCCGGTAGCCTGCGCCGGTAGCCTGCGCCGGTAGCCTGCGCCGGTTGGCCGGCGCTGGTCCGGCGGCAGTTTCGACTCGGCGTCGGCCATCTCCTGGTACGAGCCGTAGGCGCGGCCCTCGGGGATGGTAAATGCGTTGAGATCGTCCACGTAAAAGTTGATGGCCTTGTTTTCGGCCGCGGCTTTCTTGCGCGCCAATTTGATGGAAGCCTTGGAAAAATCGAAGGCGTCGATGGTGGCGAACAGGTCCGAACGGGCGATGATCATCTCATGGTCGCCCACGCCGCAGCCGGGAGAAAGCAAGGACTGAAAGGTTTTTCCCGCGAAGAAGTCCTCCAAAAGCCAGTTCAGCCAGTGCTTTCCGGAGGGCTTGCCCGACATGCGGTTGTTGACCACCTCGTGAATAATTCGGTTGGCGACCCACTGGTCGGATGAGTGGGCGGCATTGGGGTTGTCTTCCCAATAGGTGTTGGTTCGCGCATCTTGGTTCATGAAAGGTTTTCCTCCGCGACCCCCCCGACTAACGGGGCCATGGGCTACAGTGTAAGGATAGTATCAAGCCCCTTGAATTTTGTCGATTAGGAGCGGGGCCTCTGACCTCGCCCGCGCGCCTCGACGCTCCACGGGTTTCCCCCAAAAGGAATCGGCCAGGCAAGAGCCTGGCCGAATTGGGTTGGGATGCGCCCGCCGCGGCGGACGGGCGATCCGAATTTAAAGTGGCGCTTACTGGTTGGCGCGCGGATTCGAGATCAGGTTTTCAAGCGCCAGCAGGCGGTTGCTGATTTCTTCATCCCGTTCCATCAGTTGCTCGATGAGGGCGTCTTTTTCCTCGAGCTCGGCTTCTTTCTGAAGCAGTCTTTGGTAGAGGCCCTGGATGGCGCTCAAGGCCACGCCGGTTTCGTCCAGGCCGCCAATGCCCGTATCGGTTTTGCCCAGCCCGAAGAGCGCCGCGAAATCCTGAGCCATGGGCCCGAGATGGCGTGCGCCGCTTTCGTCATTTTTGTATTGCCAAGTGGTGATCGGCAATTGGGCTACGCGCTCCAAAATCGACTCGGGATCGACCGGCTCGAAGTTCTTCTTGCGGTTGACATCCGACATTTCCGTCAGCATCCCGGCAATTTCGACATCGCCGGTGGTTTCGTCAACCCGGAACTCCTCCACGCCCGAACCGTTGCGGGAGATGAGGAAGTTGGTGCCCCGGTTGATGAAGGACCAGGTGCCGCCCTCATCCGTGTTGTCCAAGCGGAAGCGGGCATGGCCGTTGTTGGAGAGAACCAAAAGATCGCGGCTGTTGTCCACCACCGCGGAATCCTCCAGAACGGTCAGGCTGGCGGTGCCGCTGGTTCCGGTAATCAGGCCGCTGCCCACCACATGGAGCTCTTCAGTGGGGGTGAGAATGCCGACGCCCACGTTGCCGTCCGTGCCGATGACCAGCGATTGGCTGGGGGCGCCGGGACGAATTCTGAAGGGCAGGGTGCTGCCGTTGGTGGCGTCGCGGATGAAGAAGCTGGTTTCATTGCCGGCCACATCCCAGGTCTGGGGCGCAAAACCGGAAGAACCGTCCTGTTGCAGCCGCAGGGTTGGGGTGTCGCCGTCGACAATATGAACGTCCGCCACGGGAATCGAGGTGCCAAGCCCTAAACGGCCGCCATCGTCCACGTACAAGGCGTTGTTGGGCGCATTGCCCTCCACGGTGAACGGCGTGCGTCCGCCGGTGATATCGTCGATGGAGAATTTGTTGGCCCCGCCATTGGCCGATGCGTTGGCGGTGAGCTGCCAATCGGTGCTGGGAAAACTGCCGACGCTGGTGTCCAGGAACTTGATGCGCAGGTTGTTTTCCTTCAGGCGAATGGTGTCGAAGCTGAAGCTTTCTCCGTTGACGCAATCAAAGCCAATGCATGCGCTACCATCCACGATCAGGTCGTCGAGAATGACCTGATCACGGGTGTTGAGGTCGGAATCGTCCAGATCCGCGGGGTCGTCAACAATGACTTGATCATCCCCGGGCGTGGGCTTGCCAGGCGTCTCGCCATCGGCCCGGCCGTCGGATTTCATGCTCAACTCCGCGCCCTTGGGTTCGGGGGTGTTTGAGTCGAGAATATAGCCGTTTTGGACTTGGAAATGGCCGGAAAAAGCCATGGCTTCGTTGGGGATCTCTCCCCGTTGGCGCAAGTCGTTTACCGCGGCGTAATCGCCACTTTCCCGCGAGGCTCTCAGCACGTCCTTGACAGCCGAACTGAGCTTGGGCACCGCGCGCAGCTCATAGCTGTAAGGGCCATCCGCCAAGAGGTTGCCATTGGCGTCGATGACTTCCAGAAAGGGCACGTTCAAGCCGCTGAATTCCTGGCTGAAAACCAGGCCGTCCGGACCGGACAGCGTGAGAACAACCCTTTCGAATTCCTGGTTGGGATGGAAGGTGATTAAGTCCGAGGTGGTGTGGGAAGAAAACAGGCCCGCGTGATCGTGGGCCATGAGGTTGAGGCCGAAAATACTCGTGAAACAGGTAATCATGAGTGCTTGGCGCGACAGTTTACGAAAATAATGCATGATGCAATCTCTCCTCTATGGAAGTTATTCCATGTTCTTTTTGAGCAGCACATAAATTTTATGAATCGGATTTATAGAAATAAGTACCAGTGGTGGAATATAGGGTTTCAAATCCACATTTGCAATGTCTGAATAAAAAAGATTCGTAAAAAAAGAATTTTGTGATTTTTTCCATAAAAAGTAAGGTGGGCCGATGAGGTTTCGGTCCGAAAACGGCCCAGCATGGAGTGCGGCCAGGCGTGAAGCCCGGCCGCGTGATTCGCATGGGGCGTTACCCTGAAACCACGTGGTTTTTTGCGGTCGGGTGGATTAGGGGTCCTGTTGTTGGGAACGCATATGGCGCTCCAGGGCCAGTACGCGGTTGCCGATTTCCTCGTTCTGGCGCTTGAGAGCCGCAATCTCCCGGGTTTTTTCCCGAAGCTCGGCTTCTTTTCGCTCAAGCCGTTCATTCAGGCCCTTGATTGCCGCCAGGGTCACCCCATCCACGTCGACCAGGGAAATCTTGTTCTCATGTTCGCCCAGGCCGAAAAATCGGGCAAAATCCTGGGCCACGGGGCCCATGTGGCGAATCTCGTCGGATTCCGCCTTGAAATTCCAGGTAGTGATGTCCATTTGCGCGATCTTGTCCAAAACCTCGGCCGGGTCGACCGGCTCGAAGTTCTCCTTTGCGTTGCGGTCGGAATTTTGGGTTACCGTTCCGGCGACAGTCAAGTTTCCGGTGGTTTCATCTAATGTTAGCTCCTCCACTCCGGAACCGTTGCGGGAAATGAGGATGTCGGTTCCACGATTGACGAGGCTCCAGACGCCGCCTTCATCGGTATTATCCAGTTTAATACGGACGTGGCCGTTATTCTTCATCGTTAGCAAGGTTCGGCTGTTGTCCACGGTGCTGGAGTCTTCTTCGATAAGCACGCTGGTGTCTCCGTCGGTGCCGTAGACTTCAAGGGAAGAGCCGGTGGAAGAGGTATCGATGATAATGCTGCCGCTGAAGAAGCCCAACAGGCAGGCGCCCAACAGCGGTGATTTGAGTAGAAAGTGGAAAGAGGACATAGGAACACTCCTTTTTCAAAGTATTGATAATTGAATGCCAAACCGGGGGGCCTTGCATAAGGCAAAAAATAAAAGTCAAAAATCATGATATATCGAATTTTATAGAAATAATAGATATTTTATTATTTATTGAAATATTATGATTTTACTCACCAATATCTCTTCGTTTGACCTCTTTCTTGTGCATACCCTCGTCGGAGGACCAAATTTGGACCGGAGGATTCCTCCGAAAAAAGGACGCAATCGGGCCGCGCGATTCAATGACCAGCCGCTTCGTTCATCCGCTCTTTATATCTGCCTGGATGGAAAGGCCGCCGCAAGCCACAACCCGCCCCAACTTCATCGCGGACGCGTTCCTTCGTCTTCCCGTTTGTCAACCTGATGCTCGAATGATTTTACGAGCTTGGACGTTCCTTCGCCGTCCTACTCCACGGGCGGCCGGCAGGGCGCGCCTTTCTCATAGGATGTCAGGGTCCCGCGGGCGGACTCCAGCAGATCATTGCGCCCGTCCACGGCCAGCATCCCGATTAATTCCCGCTGCAAGCGGGCCGCGCCGGCGCAATCACCGGATTCCGCGTGGGCCAGGGCCAGAGTCCGCGTGGTTTCCGCGGTGGACGCGGCCTGGCGTACCTTTTGGGCCAGCTCCAGAGCGCGCGCGCCATCCCGAAATTCAGATTGGGGACAAGCGGCGAGCAATTGGGCCAGCAGGTGGGCGATATCCAGATTCTCGGGGTGTGAATTTTGCGCCGCGTTGAGTTGATCCAAGGCGGCCTTGTACTGCTTTTGCCGCATGAGAATCTGGCCGATTTGGAAGTGGGCCCCCGCCCTATCGGGCTCGGCTTCCAGCACCTTATGGAACAGGTTGTAGGCTTCCTGGTCCGCTCCCGTACGGGCCAGCACCTCGGCCAACTTGTAGGCGATCTCCATATCCTCGGGCAATTGAACATTGGCCTTGGCCAGGAAAAACCGCGCCTCGATCAGGCGGTTGGTCCTGGAATAAATCGAGCCCAGGTTGAAAAGGGTGTTGGCGTTGGTGGGCTCCAGCACCAGGGCTTCCAGAAATTGGTAAATCGCGGAATCGACATCGCCCAGCATGGTCAGCGCGGTAGCCAAATTGATGCGTGGTCCCGCGCTCTCCGGAGCAGCTTGGGCGGCCTTGGTGAATTTCTGCACGGCGCCGCGATAGTCGCCCGCGTTAAAGGCGGTTTTTCCCTGAATGGTATGGATGCGCTCGCCTCTTTGTAGATTTTGCAGATCCTCGTAAAGCGGATCCTGTTCCTTCGGGCCGATTTTTCCGGCCTTTGCCAAAAAACTCTTGGCCAACTCGGTTTTGCCCAGGTTGCGGTAGGCGGTGCCGAGCGAGAAATTGATGCGGTTGGCCTGCGGCAGAAAGCTCAAGGCATCCTCGAAATGGATGACCGCGGTTTCATGGTTTCCCGACGCCATGGCCACCTGGCCAAGGCCAAAAAGCGCGGCGGCGGAACGGGGACTCAAGGACAGCGCCTGTTCAAAGGCTTTCTGGGCATCCTCTACCCGGTTTGCCTGAAAAAGAACGTCGCCAAGATGGACCCAAAGCGCCGGATAATCGTCCACCTGGGCCGCGGCCAGCTTGTAAAAGGTTTCGGCTTCTTGTAACTCTCCCATTTCATGATGGATGCGTGCCAGCAGGTAAGACCAGCGAAACTCTTGCGGAGCGATTTGATGCGCATTGGCATAGCAGGTCCCCGCGGCCGTGAGCAATTGGTAGGCATGGTAGGTCTGGCCAAGGCGGCCATAGGCCTCCGCGATTTCCTTTTCCGCCTCCGGTTTGTCCTTGATGAGGTTGGCCAAGCTATCCTGAAAACGATTTAATTGGCGTTTGACCACCTCCTCGGCATTGTCGATCTTGGGTATGATCAGGGTCTTCAGATCGGGACGTGGCGGCGCCAACTTGGGGTGATTGGCCTCGGCGGCTTCCAACTCTTCATCGGTTTGCCAAAAGAGGGGAAAGGCGCCGCCCTTCATGGGCCAAGTCAAGATGAGCGCGAACATAATCGCGATGAAAAAACGCATCGGATGCCTCCGAAAATGGTGTGTGTTCAGGGGAGCTTCATTGAGGAAGTTTTCGGTGAAACGCGATGTAGCGGTCCACGCCATCCACTTGTTTGCTTTCTTTTTGGCCATCGGGCCAAATCAGCTCTACGCGCGCCACCTTTTTTGCGGAACCCAGGCCCACGACCACACGGGGATCGCGCGCGGAACAGTAGCTGCCGTC
>JBGTRP010000489.1:0-5909 GCA_041940685.1 Acanthopleuribacteraceae bacterium | reverse complement strand
TGCTTGCTTGGCGCCGGCCAGCTTTTTGTAATAGTGCAGCCGTTGGTTGGTATCTTCGATATAGGTTTTGGGAATGGCGGAACCCAGCTCGAGCTTGACCAGGCAATGGATATCGTCCTCGATCGGTTCGCCTTTGAGGTCATGAACCGCCTCCTCCAGCAACTTGATGTACATTTCATAACCGATCGCGTGGATATGCCCGGCCTGCTCGCCGCCCAACAGGTTGCCGGCGCCGCGCAGCTCCATGTCCTTGGCAGCGATGCGGAAACCCGAACCCAGGTCGGAGAACTCCTCCAGAACCGCCAGGCGGCGGCGCGCCTTGTGGGCCATGCGGGCGCGGGGCGGCACCAGCAAATAGGCATAGGCGGGTCTGTCGGATCTGCCGATTCTGCCGCGCAATTGATAGAGCTGGCTCATGCCGAACATATCGGCGCGGTTGACGATCATGGTGTTGGCGTTAGGGATGTCCACGCCGTTCTCGATGATGGTCGAGGCAACCAGGATATCGGCCTCGCGCCGCATGAACCCGAGCATGGCTTTTTCGATGTTCTTGCTCTCCATTTGGCCATGGGCAATAAAGACCTTGGCGTTGGGGACCAGGCGCTTGAGGCCCGTGGCCACGGTGTCCATGGTCTCCACCCGGTTGTGGATAAAAAAGACTTGACCGTCCCGTTCCAACTCGAATTCGATGGCGTTCTTGATCAGGCTGTCGCGCGATTCCGCGACCGTGGTGCTGATTGCCAGCCGATTGCGGGGCGGGGTTTCGATGACGGAGATATCGCGGATCCCGCTCAGGGACATGTTCAGGGTACGCGGGATGGGGGTGGCCGACATACTGAGCACATCCAAGCGCTTGCGCAATTTTTTGAGCTTTTCCTTATGGGAAACGCCGAAGCGCTGCTCCTCGTCGATGATCAGGGCGCCCAGATTCTTAAATTGCACGTCCTTGCTCAAAATACGATGGGTGCCGATGAGGATGTCGATTTTTCCCTCCGCGACTTCTTTTAAGCAGGCCCTTATATGCTTGGGCGCACTGAAACGGGAAACCCAGGCGATTTGGACGGGGAAGGCGGCGAACCGATTGCGGAAGGTGTGGAAATGCTGAAAGGCCAGGACCGTGGTCGGACAGAGGACCGCGACCTGATGGCCCTCCATGACCACCTTAAAGGCCATGCGCATGGCCACCTCGGTTTTGCCGAACCCCACATCGCCGACCAGCAGCCTGTCCATGGGCTTTTCCGATTCCAAATCTTTTTTGATTTCCTCGATGGCGGCGAGTTGGCCCTCCGTGGGTTCGTGTTCGAATCCATCCTCAAACTCCGCCTGCCATTGCGCGTCGGGTTGGTAGGAGTGACCGCCGACTACCTTTCTCGACGCATAGAGGCGCAAAAGCTCGCCGGCCATTTCCCGCACCGCTTTCTTTACGCGGGACTTGGTTTTCGCCCAGGAAACGCCGCCCAGGCGGTCCAGCGAAACGCCCGCGCTTTCCGAACCATGACGTTGGACCAGGTCCAACTGGTTGAGATGTACATAGAGTCGCTGATTGCCCCGATACTCGATGGCCATCATCTCGTGCAGACCACCGCCAACCCGCATTTCCATCAAACCCAAGAAACGGCCGATGCCGTGTTCCTGGTGAACGACCAGATCGCCGGTCTTTAAGTCCTGAAACTCGGATTCGAATACCCGTTTTCCAATGACCTTGCGTTTGGCCTTGGCGGTTTGAGGCCAAATGTCGTTTTCGCTGATCACCACCAAACCGATTTCGGGCCAGGAAAATCCCGTGTCCAATTGGCCCTGAGCAAGGTAGAAGCCGGGCGGAGGCGGTTCCTCGATTGGGAAATCGATTCTATGGGCAAAGGTTCCCTCTTCCTGAATCAGCTCATCGAAGCGGGCCAGGGTTCCCTTGGTTCGGCAGACCAGAACCAGCGCCAGGCGCTTGATTTGGGATTTCCATTGCGCCAGAAAGCGATAAACATCGTTGTGGTATTGGGGAACGGTTTGGGTGGTGAAGTCCCGGTCGGTGGCCTCCAGATGGAGTTGGTGATGTCTGAGAACCACTGCCTTGGCCGGTAATGGAATGACGCCGGGGTTGTCCAGCCCGAAAAGCGTGCCCCATTCCGCATGGGGTCCCGAATCCGATTGGGCGGCCTCCGCTTCCAGCGCGAGCTGGCTCAGGTAGGTCTCCTGGGCTTCCTGAACCTCTTCCCAACCGTCGATGAAAAACAAACCGCCTTCCTGGAGAAGTTCGAAGAAATGCTGGGTTCGTTCAAAAAATAGCGGAGTCCAGTGAAGGTATCCGGGGAAGCGGCCGCGGTCCCGGATTTGGCCGACCATCTCCAAGAAATGGTCACGGGCGGAACTGTGGTTCCAAAGACCCGCGCCCTTGTTGGAGAAGGTCCGCGCGCGCTCTTCGTCCAGCACCCATTCGAAGACCGGCAGAATCTCCAACTCTCCGATGGTCTCGGCGCCCCGTTGCGTTGAAGGATCAAACCAGCGGATTTCCTCGATTTCATCGTCGAAGAAATCCAAGCGAAACGCTTTTTCGTGGGACACGGAATAGATGTCGAGAATACCGCCGCGTTTTGCGAAATCACCCGGTTGCGTCACGAGTTCCGTGGCGGTATAGCCCATGGCGGTCAGCGTTCGGGACAATTGCGAAAGATCATGGCTGTCGCCAACCTCAAAACGCAAGCGCGGCCGTGCGAGGTATTCGGGCCGCGGGAGCAGCTCCAGAAAAGTGCGCGGCAAGGTGACGATGAGATCCCATTCGTTTTTGAGTATGGCGTCGAAACACATCAGGCGGGTGCGTTTGGTGGAAGGGTGAATGGGCATTGCCGAAAAGGGAGAGCCATCCAGGGGCGGCAGGGTAAAGACGCGGCTGCCGGGCCGGAATGCGAGAAAAGCGTCGCAAATCTCATCCATGCGGCGCGCGTTCGCGGTGACCACCACGATGGGTCGATTCAAGCCGGCCAGGTAATAGTAGGCGGCGGAACCCCGTAGGCCGTGGAGGTCTTGGCTAGTTTCGGCAATCAATTGGAAGGAAGTCATGGCCGTGCCAGAAGGAAATGGAAGTGGGGCGGTTGGCCGGTTTGCTCCCGCAACCGCACAGCGCCCATTGTAACCGTCCGGATTGGGCTTGCAATGCGCTTCCTTTCTTTCTTCCAAAGATTTTTGTCTGACCGGCCTTTGGTTTGGCGGTTTGCGGCGCGGGCGCTTTCCGGAGGACCGGGGCATCCAAAGCCGTGAAAGATTGACATCCGGTCCCGATCTTTCTTCTCCAATTGGACGCCAGGGGACGCCACGAGATGGTTGGTTAGGAACGCTGCTTGGGTTAAAGTAATAGGGATTTGGGCGGGGGCCCGAACGGAAACATTTTTTGGTCGAGGGAGCGCTCCATGAGGGAACCTGCCGTAACGCTTGAGTTGGCCTTGGATCACGGGTTGTCCGAGGAAGAATTCCAGCGGGCGCAAGCGATTTTGGGGCGAATGCCGAGCTTTACCGAACTGGGCATTTTTTCCGCCATGTGGTCGGAGCACTGTTCCTACAAAAGCTCCAAAATTCACCTGAAGACACTGCCCACTCAAGGCCCGCGCGTGGTGATCGGGCCCGGGGAGAACGCGGGCGCCGTGGACTTGGGCGGCGGCATGTGCGCGGTCTTTAAGATGGAGAGCCATAACCATCCCTCCTTTATCGAGCCTTATCAAGGCGCGGCCACGGGAGTAGGCGGCATCTTGCGCGACGTGTTCACCCTGGGCGCGCGGCCCGTGGCCAATATGAACGCGCTCCGTTTCGGCGATCCGAACCGGGGCCATATGAAATACCTGGTGCGCGGCGTTACCCGCGGAATCGGCGACTACGGCAATTGCATGGGCGTGCCCACCGTGGGGGGCGAGGTCTTTTTTGACGAGGCTTTCCAGGGCAATATCCTCGTCAACGCCATGACCGTAGGCCTGGCCCACAAGGATCGCATTTTTTTGGGCGAAGCCTCGGGCAAGGACAATTGGCTGGTGTATGTAGGCGCCAAAACCGGGCGCGACGGCATTCACGGGGCGACCATGGCTTCCGAGGAATTCAACGAGGAATCGGAGCAGAAACGGCCGACGGCTCAAGTCGGCGACCCTTTCACCGAAAAACTCCTGCTCGAAGCCTTAATGGAGCTTTTTCCCACGGGCGCAATCGTGGGGATTCAGGATATGGGCGCGGCCGGCCTCACCTCATCCTCGTTTGAAATGGCCGGCAGGGCGGGAACGGGGATCGAACTCGACCTGGGAAAGGTGCCCACCCGGGAACAGGGCATGACGCCCTACGAGGTCATGCTCAGTGAGAGCCAAGAGCGCATGTTGCTCGTTTGCACACCCGAGCGGTTCGAGGAGATTCGCGGCGTATTCCAAAAGTGGGATTTGGAGGCTGAAACGATCGGCCGCGTGACCGATAGCGGCCGGGTCCGGATCCTGGATAAGGATGGCAAGCTCGTGGTGGACATGCCCGTGGCGCCCCTTGCCGAGCAGGCGCCGATCTATGACCGGCCCAGTGAGCAACCCGCCTATTACCACGAGCTCCGGGATCGCGACCTAGGACCTTTCTCCCAATTGGCGGTTGAAAAGGCTGCCGCGGTTCTGAAACGACTCTTGGCCGCACCCAATATTGCCTGTAAGCGCTGGTTCTACCGGCAATACGATCACACGGTCCAAACCAATACGGTCCGCGGTCCGGACGGCGCCGAGGCCGCGCTGATCCGCATCAAGGAAACCACCAAGGCCATTGCCATTACCACGGACTGCAACCCGCGATGGGTTTACCTGGACCCGCGTTTGGGCGCGGCTCACGCGGTGGCGGAGGCGGCGCGCAACATCTCATGCACCGGCGCGCTTCCCCTGGCAATCACCGATTGCCTCAATTTTGGCAGCCCAGAGGTGCCGCATGTGATGTGGCAGTTCCGCGAGGCGATCGCCGGCATGGGCGAGGCCTGCCGTGCGCTGAATACCCCGGTTGTCTCGGGCAATGTCAGCTTTTACAACGAAACCAATCGCCGGGCCGTGTTCCCCACGCCCGCGGTGGGCATAGTCGGCTTGCTGGAAAATAGGGAGCGCCATGCCGCCAACTGCTTTCCCCGTTCGGGCCTGGATGTGTTTTTGTTGGGCCCGAACCGGGAGGAGTTGGGTGGGAGCGAATACCTCGCCCACATTCACCAAATCACCAGTGGGGCCGTGCCCGTGCTGGACTTGGACCTTGAAAAGCGGTTGCAAGACCTGCTGCAAGCGGCGATCGCGGCCGGTTGCGTGCTTTCCGCCCGCGACTGTTCCCTGGGCGGCCTGGCCGTTTGCCTGGCGAAATGCTGTTTCGGACCGGATGACGTGGGCCTCGAAGCCGACTTACAAGAGGATGGTGGACTTGCCGCATTGCTGTTCGGCGAATCCGCATCGCGCGTGGTCGTGGCCGTGGATCGCGAGCGGACCCGGGACTTGAAGAACCTTGCCCAGGATCGCGAGGTGCCCCTGATTCCCTTGGGCGTCACGGGCGGGTCGCGCCTGGTGATGCGCGTGGACGGGGCTCTCGTGATGGACGAACCCGTGCGCGACCTGCGCGAGATCTGGCAGCGGGGCTTGATACGGCTATTGGAATGAGAATAACTTGGGAATTCTGAGGATAGGAACGGATGATGCTCGATAAGTTCAAAGATGAATGTGGCGTGTTTGGAATTAAGTCGCATTTGGAATCGGCCAATATGGCGTACCTGGGTCTTTATTCCTTGCAGCATCGAGGCCAGGAGAGCGCGGGCATCGTGACCCACAAGGACGGCTTGCTCAAATGCCATAAGCGCATGGGTTTGGTCGCCGACGTGTTCAGTGAAGACGATATCCGGGAGCTAGAGGGCGACGCGGCCATTGGTCATGTGCGCTATTCGA
>JBGTRP010000488.1:0-5909 GCA_041940685.1 Acanthopleuribacteraceae bacterium | reverse complement strand
CCTCCGATCCGGCCGCCCACCGCGGCCTGGCGCTCAACAGCATCGAGCGGCTCGTAGAAGATTATCGGGAACGCAACCAACCCGAGCGCATCGAGCCCCTGTTGGCGAAAATGGCGGAACTCGACGCGGATCGGGCCAAGCAAATGCGGGCGCGGTTGGGGCAATTGGAATTGAAGGCCGTGGCCGAAACCGGCGATCTGGAAAAGGCCCTGAAACTCGCGGTCGAGGATTTGGAAACCGAAATCGGCAGAAACAATTACCTCTCGGTGCTGAGCCAATACAACCAGGCCCTGCGCCGCGAGGAGCGATACGAACGCGCGCTCGCGATTCTGGACGAGGCGCCCGCCGAGTTTGACGGGCTGGAGGCCGTGCAAGGCCTGCGCTTCAACACCTACGTCGCCTGGCTCAACCGCTTTGACGATGAGCAATACGCGGCGCTCATCCCGCTTTACCGCCGGGTTTTTGCCGATCCCAAGCTGAGCTTGTCCGCGCAAGACAAAGCCGTCTACCAGGAGAACTACGGACTGGCGCTCTACCGCGAAATCGAAAAGCTGATCGAGGACCGTCACTTCCAAGAAGCGAACAAAAAGTCGAAACAGGCGCTGAAATTACTGCCCGACCATCCCGCCCTCAAACGGCAACGCGAGCTGGTCGATCAGATCATGGACCGCATTCGGGAAGAATAGACGTTCAAGACTCTTGAGCCGGTTCATCAACAATCTATCCAGCGTCAACCCGCCTCGTTTAACGGTTTAGGTCCACGGAATAGCCATTCGGAAACGCGGGCCAAAAGAGATCATGATGCGTGAACAAATGGAAGATCTGGACCCAATCAAGCCGCATGAACGGAATTGATCGCCTGGCCCCAATCGCTCCCCGCGGAAAAGGATTGGAAAACGCGAATGACCGCGATCCCAAAACAGGACGGCCGCCTATTCGTCTGTTTCGTGAAATTCGTGGTGAAAATCATTTTTAAGCTTATGAGCCAGGGGGCTACTGACAGACCAACCCCTGACTGACAAAAACGATCATGGGAAGGATGTCGATATTGGCGCCGATACAGCTCTGCTGATCTGGGTTGCGCCAGGCGGCTACCCAGTAGAGATCCGCGCCGGCAGCGTCCACCGCCAAGATTTCCGGCAGAAAGAAAGGTTCGGGCTTGGCGAACAGCAATTGGTCCTGAGATCCATCCAAGCCGGCCTCACGGATCTCGCCCATATTGGCGCCGGCCAGCAAGCGGGACCAAATCATCGAGCCGCGCGCTTGGTTGACCGCGGTAGAAAACGGAGTGGTGGGGTCGGCATCGAGGATGGTTTCCAGATTGGACCCGTCCAAATCGGCGCGCTGGAGAGTCCGTGCAAAGGTATCGGCCCAATACATCTTGCCGCCCGCGGGATCGAGCGACAAACCGCGCGGAGATTGAAGGCCCGTATCGATCAGGGTCTCCAGATTCGCGCCATCGCTGTCCGCGCGTTGGATGCGCGCGTTGCCGATCCAGTAGAGCTTACCCGCGGCGGGGTCGATGGTCAGCGAACCGATGATGTCGAGGCCGCTGCCGATCAGGGTTTCCACGCCACTGCCGTCCAGATTGGCGCGCTGCAGCCTATTGGGATTGATGTTCGCCCAATAGAGCTTGCCGCCCGCGGCGTCCAAGGCCAGCGCGTTGGGGTCGATTCCGACAATGGGCAGGGCTTCCAACCCGGCGCCATCGTAGTTGGCTCTCAGAATCTCGCGGGAAACCGCGTCGGCCCAGTAGGCCTTTTTTTGGGTTCGATCCAAAGCGAGCGCCGTGGGTCGAAACACTTGACCCGTCACCACCGCCGTGATGACGCCACCGCCGATCGCGCGTCGATTGATCTTGGATAGGGTCGCCCAATAAATCTCGCCTAACATTGGATCGACGGCCAGTCCGCGAATGGATTCCGGCGAAACATGCAGGTCCTCCTGGTTGCTCCCGTCCAGGTCGGCGCGCCCCAGCTTGTTGGTCAGGTTATCCATCCAGTACAACTTCCGGCCCGCCGAATCGACATAAAGAATTTCGGCAAAGCTCAACCCGGTGACGGACAGATTTTCCAGCCCGCTGCCATCCAGGTTGGCGCGCTGAATCATATCCGCTCCCACATCGGACCAGTACATTTTTCCCTCAACCGGATCCAAGGCCATCCCATAGAGATTGATCCCCAGGTCGAGCACCAAATCCACGCGGTTGGAACCATCCAACTTCACGCGGGACACCCGGTCGCCCCCGGCCTCGGTAAAGTAGATCGTCCCGGCCAGCGGGTCCAGCGCCATTTGCTGAATCGAGAGGCTCCCGTTCAAGATCTCCTGATCCGATCCGTCCAGGTTGGACCGGGTCAGCCCCTCGTTTTGGTTGGACCAATACAGCTTTTGGTTGAGGAGATCCAGCGCCAAGCCCGAGACGATGTCGTTGCCGGCAAAAACCAGCGGCTCCACCTCGCTGCCATCGAGGTTCGCCCTGTTGATGAGGTCGTTCCGATCGATCCAGTACATTTTTCCGCCCGAATGATCCAGGGCGATATAGGTGGGAAACGTGGCCGAGGGAACGGCGACATGAGCGAAACCGGAACCATCCAGGTTCACCGCGTTGATTTGATCCCGGCCGATGTCCACCATAAAGAGCCGGTCCAAATCCTTGGCCGCGAGGCAGGACATGACGGCTAACCAAGGGCACCATGCTTTCAAACCCAAACCTCCCCGAAAAGAATTGCGATCCTGGCGACCATCTTAGCTTTTCTCACGGCAAATAGACGGCAAAAGGCCATGCAAGACAATCTGATGAAAATGCTTCCCGCCGGTCTCTCCGGCATCGGGACCCAGTCTCGTGGGAATGCGGCAAAACTTGAGCCACGGGACCGGGCATCCCAGGCGCATGGCGTTCCATTCAAGCTTGTGACGCGCGGGGATGAAATCAGTTAAAGAAGGCCTTGACCTTTTGGAAGATGGATTTTTCCTCTTCCTCGTGACCATGGGGCCGCGTTTCGGCCAGCTCTTTAAAGAGCTCGCGTTCTTTTTTACTGAGGTTGCGCGGGGTCACCAACACCACGCTGACATGCAGGTCTCCGAAGCTGGCCGGCCGGCCAAGCACGCTGAACCCGCAACGCCGCAAGCGGAACTGGGCGCCCGACTGCGTGCCCTCCGGGATTTTCAAGCTTTCTTCACCCTTGAGCGTGGGAATCTCCAGTTCGGTGCCCAACGCGGCCTGGCTGAAGCTGATAGGCACGACCGCGAACAGATCGTCGTTACGCCGTTCGAAATATTCATGGGGCTTGACCTGAATGACCAGGTACAGGTCGCCCGGGGGGCCGCCAAACTGGCCAGCCTCGCCCTTGCCGCGCACCTTGAGCCGCATGCCCGTGTCCACGCCCGGTTGAACCCCTACCTTGATTTCGCTTTCGCGCTCCACCAAGCCCTCGCCGTAACAGGTGCGGCAGCGATCCTTGGGATCGACGAATTTGCCCGCCCCATTACAGCTATGGCAGGTACGGCTCATGGCGAAGATGCCGGTCTGAATTTGAACCTGACCCATTCCGCCGCAGGTGGGACAGGAACGCAGGCTGCCGCCGCTGCGAATGCCTTGGCCGTTACAGGCCTCGCAGCTCTCGTTCTTGCGGATGCGAACGGTTTTTTCCACGCCCTCGTAGGCTTCCATGAAACTGATCTCGAATACCTGCTCGATGCTTCTTCCCGCGCGCGCGCGGGTTCCCGACCGGCTCCGTCTGCCAAACCCGAAAAAATCGCCCAAGATATCCTCAAAACCTCGGAATATATCGGAGTCAAACCCGCTGAAGCCGCCCGCGCCCGTGGCGCTTAATCCTTGATGCCCATACTGGTCGTAGATGGACCGCTTTTCCTTGTCAGACAAAACCTGATAAGCCTCGGCCGCGGTTTTGAATTTTTCCTCGGCTTCCTTGTTGTTGGGGTTTTTATCAGGATGATATTTCAAGGCCATTTTGCGATAGGCCTTTTTGATTTCCTGATCCGATGCGTTTCGGTCAACACCAAGAACTTCGTAATAATCCTGTTTCATATTTTTGGTAAATTCCTTCTCGATAACCTCATTGATCTTACGCCTGTGCGGGTTGCGGTTCGCGGCCCCGCATGCTGATTAGCTTTTTTTCATCGCCCCATCTCCCGCGGTGATTTCCCGGCGGTCACGGACTCGCACCAACCCTGTTCCGAGGGGAGGGGTAACAGGAGCGCGCCGGGAACATGAAAGAGACCGAATCAAATTCCGGGCATTTCCGAGGTATTTTGAATAGGTGGCTTCCTCTCCTACCAGCGTACCGACAATAGAAATTAGCCGGCAGGCGTTCAGGACCCAATCCATATCTTAACGAATTCGGCCTCACGATTCCATGGTTGCTTGCTTGGAAAGTGTATCGGCGCCGCTTCACGACTGCCTGGAGCTGGACAGAATGACCTCCGAGAATACCTTGGAAACCTCGTTGAGCTCATTGAGCGCCTTATCAATTTTCTTGACATCCTCGTCCTTGGCCAGCTTGTTTGCCTCGGACATAGCCTTGGCAACACGGTCTTTCTGGTCCTCGGTCAACTGTTCGCCATATTGTTTGTTGGTTTTTTCGAGGGTGTGAAGCGTGCCTTCCAACTTGTTCTGTTTTTGGATGAGCGCCTTGCGCTTGTCGCTATCGGCCTTGTTCTCCTCAGCTCTGCGGATAATTTCGGTAATCTGATCGGAGCTGAGTCCACTGGTGGGGGTGACCTTAATGGATTGCGCCTTTTGCGAGGAAAGGTCCACCGCGGAGACCTTGACGATGCCATTGGTGTCAATTTCAAAGGTGACCTCGATTTGAGGAACGCCCTTGGGGGAGGGGGGAATATCGACGAGGTCGAACTTGGCGAGCGAACGGTTGTGAATGCAAAGATCGCTTTCGCCTTGCATGATGTGGATGCTGACGGTGGTTTGCTCATCGGAAACGGTGGTAAAGACCTGAGTATAGGAGGTGGGAATGTTGGAATTCTTCTCGATCATGCGGTAGCACAGCCCGCCCTGGGTTTCGATTCCCAGACTGAGCGGGGTAACGTCCAACAACACGATATCTTTGACATCGCCCTTGAGGATGGAAGACTGCAAGGCCGCGCCGATGCCGACCACCTCATCGGGGTTGAGGTCCATGGTCGGCTCTTTGCTGAAGATTTCCCGCACGGTTGCCTGGATCAGGGGTGTGCGGGTCTGACCGCCGACCAACAGGACGCGGTCGATTTCTCCCGCCCGCAACCCGGCGGCTTCCAAGGCGTCCAAACAGGGTTTTTTCGTCCGTTCGGCCAGGTCCTCGATCAGGGTGTTGAAGGTATCGCGGGTCAGCTTGACATTGAGGTGCTTGGCGCCCTCGTTGTCGGAGGAAATGAAGGGCAGGGAAATTTCGGTTTCCTCCACCGAGGAAAGCTCGCACTTCGCCTTTTCCGCGGCTTCCTTCAACCGCTGCAAGGCCATTTTGTCGAAGCGCAGGTTGATTCCCGTTTCTTCCTGGAAATGCTCGACCATCCAGTTGAGGATGGCATTGTCAAAATCTTCACCGCCGAGGAAGGTGTCGCCGGAGGTCGCCTCAACCTCGAAAACGCCCTCGATCACCTCGAGGATGGACACGTCGAAGGTGCCTCCGCCCAAATCGTAAACGGCAATCTTGCCGTTGAACTCTTTTTCCATGCCATAGGCCAGGGCCGCGGCGGTGGGCTCGTTGATGATGCGAAGCACGTCGAGGCCCGCGATCCGTCCCGCATCCTTCGTCGCCTGCCGCTGCGAGTCGTCGAAGTACGCCGGTACCGTGACGATGGCCTCGTGCACCTCTTCGCCGAGGACCTCCTCCGCGCAGGTCTTCAGCTCCTGGAGGATGATCGAGGAGATCTCCTCGGGGCTGTAGTCGCGATCT
>JBGTRP010000487.1:0-5915 GCA_041940685.1 Acanthopleuribacteraceae bacterium | reverse complement strand
GCGAGCCGTTCGATTGGCGCAATGCCTACGGTCCGACCGAGGCCACCATCACCTCGATCCTTTACGCGCCCGCTTCCATTGAAGAGGCCCTGCGTTACGATCCCATTCCCATCGGCGCGCCCATCGCCAATACGCGGGCCTATATCCTGGATTCATGCGGACGACTCTTGCCCCGCGATATCCCCGGCGAGCTTTGGATCGGCGGACATGGCCTCGCGCGCGGCTATCACGGTCGGCCCGGCCTGACGGCAGGGGCTTTCCGCCCCAATCCCTGGAGCCCAACGCCAGGCGGCCGACTTTACCGCACCGGGGACCGGGCACGCCTTCGCCCCTCGGAGACGGGTGGGCTGATCGAGTTCCTGGGCCGCATCGACGATCAGGTCAAGCTGCGCGGCTTCCGCATCGAACCCGCCGAGGTCGAGACGGCGCTGAACCGCCATGAAGAGGTAGCCGATGCGGTCGTGCTGCATCGAAAATCCGGGGACGAGGCGCGCCTCACGGGCTTCATTATTCCAAAACAGAAGGCGCTTGCCGCGAGGGTAGGCTCTCCGGATCTGTGGCCCTCGGTCGGGGAATACCCCATTTACGATGATTTGCTCTACCGCGCGATGACCACGGACCAGCCGCGCAACGAACGCTACATCCACGCCATTCGCGCCGCGGTCAAGGACAAGCTGGTATTGGACATCGGCACGGGCAAGGACGCGCTGTTGGCCCGTTTCTGCGTGGAGGCGGGCGCGCGCAAGGTTTACGCGATTGAGCTGCTGGACCAGGCCTACCGCCGCGCCAGCGCCTGTATTCGAAATCTTGGGTTGGGAGACCGCATCCAGCTCATCCACGGCGCTTCCAACGAGGTAGCGCTGCCGGAGAGGGTGGATGTCTGCGTTTCCGAGATTATCGGCACGATCGGCAGCTCCGAGGGCGTGATCCCCACCCTGAACGATGCGCGGAAGCGCTTCCTCAAACCCGGCGGAATCATGATTCCCCTACGCTGCATCACCCACATCGCCGCGCTCAGCCTGCCGGACGAGTTGCACGATCAGCCCAGCTTCTCCGAGGTTCCCGGATACTACGTTCAAAAGCTGTTCGACCTGTTCGGTCGGTCTTTTGATCCCCGCATCTGTATCCGCAACCTGCCGCAACAAAACCTGCTCTCGGAACCCGGCATTTTCGAAGATCTCGATTTCCGCGATTGGGTCGATCCCGTTCAGGAACGGGAAACCACGCTGACCATCCGAAAGCCCGGCCGCCTCGACGGTTTCCTGTTGTGGATCGAGTTGCATACCGCGGAGGGCCAGATCATCGATGTGCTGGAGCGGGAGTATAGCTGGCTGCCCGTGTTCCTGCCGGTATTCCATCCCGGCCTGGAGGTCGGGGAAGAGGACCGGCTGGAGCTTCGGCCGCGCGGCGCGCCCTCCGCCAATGGCGTCAACCGCGATTACTCGGTTTCCGGGACGCTCGTGCGCGCGTCCGGCGAGCCCCTGAGCTTCCGCTATGAAGCGCCGCATGCCGAGACGCACTTCCGCGGCACACCCTTTTACGCCGCCCTCTTTCGCGACGGTCGCGTTCCCATTCGCGAAACACCCGGCTCCGGTCCCATGGTGCGCGACCTGAAGGCCTACCTCACCGGCCTGCTCCCGCCGTACATGATCCCTTCCGATTTCGCCATCCTGCGCTCCTGGCCGCTCACACCCGGCGGCAAGGTGGACCGCCGGGCGCTCACGGCATTGGCGCCCGGCAAGACCCGAACCAGCCAGGGCCATGCGCCGCCGCGTACGCGAACGGAAGGGGTGCTGGCCGATATCTGGGCGCGTTTGCTGGGCCTGGAGAAGGTGAGCATCCACGCGAACTTTTTTGAATTGGGCGGGGATTCCATTCTCGGCATTCAAATCGTTTCCCGCGCCCGTGAGGCCGGACTGAAGCTCAACCCCATGCAGCTCTTTCAGCACCAGACCATTGCCGAGCTCGCCGCGGCGGCCCGAACCCATGAGCCCGAGAGTGGAGACACGGCGCCCGCGAGCGGCGAGGTTGACCTGACGCCTATTCAGCGCTGGTTCTTCGACAACCACGGGGCCGGGCCGCATCACTACAACCAGGCGGTTCTGTTGCGCGTCCTCACGGATCTGGATCTCAAACGCTTACAACGGGCGCTCACGCGGCTGGCCGCCCATCATGACGCGTTCCAGTTGCGTTTTGAAAAAGTGGAGGGGAGTTGGCGGCAGGCATACGGCCAACCGGGCGGCGGTTTGCTCTTCGAGACTCATAACTCTCATGCCGAAAATGAACGCGGCTGGGCCGAGGAAATCGAGAGCTTTTCCGCCCGTTGCCAGGCGGGGTTGAATATAAGCCAAGGACCCCTGGCCAGGGTCGTGTGTTTCCAACGCCCGGACTCCGAACCGCGCATGCTCTTCATTCTCCATCACCTGATCGTGGACGGCGTCTCCTGGCGCGTGTTGCTGGAAGACCTGCAAACCCTCTACGCGGGTCTGGGGACCTCGACCGAGATGGCGCCGCTCACCAAAACCGCGAATCTCAGCCAATGGTCGAAAGCGCTGCGCGACTACCGAGAGACTCCGGCATTTGCCGAGGAGAAGGCCTATTGGGAAGCACGGTTCTCGCGCCTCGCCGGCGGTGCGCCGCCCTCGCTGCCCCGCGATTACGAATCCCGTCCCGAGCACCAGACAGTCGCGACCGAAGGGACTGTCCATGTTCGTTTGTCCGAGAAGGAGACCCGCGCCCTGCTGCGGGATTGCCATCACGCCTACCACACCCGAATCGACGATTTGTTGCTGACCGCCCTGGCGCTCGCGATTCGCGCCTGGAGCGGCGCGGACGAGATTTGGATCGATATGGAGGGCCATGGCCGGGAGCCGGGAGTCTCGACGCTCGATCTCTCCCGCACCGTCGGCTGGTTTACTTCTGTCTACCCCGTCCGTCTCGAATTGAGCATCGAGGAAGAAGCGGGCGAGGCGCTGAAATCGATCAAGGAACAATTGCGCCGCGTTCCCAACCAGGGCATCGGCCACGGCCTGCTGCGCTACGCGGGGAACCCGCAACCGCCCTTCGATATCGACTTCGACCCGGCCCAAATCGCCTTTAATTATTTGGGCCAGGTAGACCAAACCCTGGCTGCTTCGGCTCTTTTCGATGTGGCGCCGGAAACCTTTGGTCCGCTTCAAGATCCGGAGGCGCGCCGGACCCATCTGCTCGAAATCAACGCCATGGTGCGTTCGGGCCGCCTTTACATGGAGTGGAACTACAGCGAAAAAGCTCACCGGGAAACCACCATCGCCGGGCTCGCGAAAGGGTATTTGGAAGCGCTTCGCGGGTTGATCGGGCATTGCGCGGGTATTTCCCAACGCGGCTACACGCCCTCGGACTTTCCCCTCGCGCCCCTGGACCAGGACAAGGTGGACCGGCTGAGCCGGGAAGCCGAGGATTTGCAAGATATCTACGCGCTTTCCCCCATGCAGGAGGGCATGCTTTTCCACGCGCTACTGGAGCCCGAGTCCCCCATTTACTTCGAACAATTGAGCTGCGAGCTGATGGGCGAGCTCGATGCCCAAGCATTTCGCAACGCCTGGGACTACCTGCTGGAACGCCATCCCCTGTTGCGTTCCTCCTTCCATTGGGAAGGTCTGGCCAAGCCGGTGCAGGCGGTCCGTTCCTCCTGGGGTTCGGACTGGCTGGTCCACGACTGGTCCGAACGAAGACCCGGAGAACGGGAACGGCGGCTGCAGGACTTGCTGGAGCAGGATCGGCGGCGCGGCTTCGACCTGAACCGGGCGCCCGCCATGCGTTGGTTGTTGGTGAAAACCGCCGAAAAGGTCCACCGGCTGGTCTGGAGCCATCATCACCTGATCATGGACGGCTGGTCGCTGCCGATTCTGTTCGGCGAGGTTTTGACCGCTTACGAGGCTTTCCGCGGCCAACGCCGGCCCGAGCTTTCCCCCGCAAGGCCCTACCGCGATTACATCGCATGGTTGGCGGAACAGGATCCCAAGCGCCTGGAGAGCTTCTGGCGCGCCTCCCTTGCCGGCCTGAAAGCGCCCACGCCCCTGTACGGCGATCCACCCACCGTGGAAGCGTCCGCCGAACACGAGGCCCGTCTCCGTCTGGACCCCGCGTTGAGCCAAACTCTCGAGGGGCTTTCCCGCGAGCACCGGCTCACCATGAGCACATGGGTCCAGGGCGCCTGGGCCCTGTTGCTCGCGCGATGCGCCGACCTGGACGAGGTCTGTTTCGGCGTCACGGTCTCGGGCCGCCCCGCGGAATTGGCGGGTGTGGAACAAATGGTTGGTTTGTTCATCAACACGCTGCCCGCACGGGTGGCCATACCCGGTTCCGCCCGACTCATTCCCTGGCTCCGGGAGCTACAACTCCAACACGCGGCGCGTGAGGCCCATGCCGCCGCTTCCCTGGTGGATATCCAAACCTGGGCGGGCGTCAAGGGCCGGCAGAACCTGTTCGAGAGCATTTTGGTTTTCGAGAACTATCCGCTGGGCCGGGTGGGCGAGGAACATTCGGCCGGTCTGCAAATCCGCGATATCCGCATCTTCGAACAAACCAATTTCCCGCTGACGCTGGTTGCCGCGCCCGGTGAACGTCTTGCTCTGCGCATCCATTTCGACAACCGCCGTTTCACGCGGGAATCCATAATGGAAACCCTGCACAACCTGGAGGCCCTCCTGGCCTGTTTCGCGGCGCAACCCGATCGCATTCTGGCCGATTGCAATCCCTTGACCGAGACGCAACGCCAGCGCATCCTGGAGGATTGGAGTCAAACCGAGGAGCAACCACAGGCCGAGGGAAGCGTCCACCAATGGTTTGAGGCGCGGGCGCGGCAGGCGCCGGACCGCCTGGCCTTTTCTGCGGCAATCGAGGATTCCGGTGGCCCGGGTTCCGCTCCTTCCCTGCTCAGTTTTGGCAGTTTAAACGATTCAGCCGATCATTGGGCGGCGCGGCTTCGAGAACTGGGCGTCCGTGACGAGAGCCGTTGCGCCATTTTGGCCGATCGTTCGCCCCATCTCGTGATCGCCCAATTGGCCGCGCTCAAGTCCGGCGCTTGTTTCCTGCCCCTCGATCCCGCTCACCCGCGCGGCCTGCTGGCCTATATCCTGGAGGATGCGAGGCCGGCCGTGGTTTTGACGACCCGCGCATTGGCGGATAGCCTTCCGGATAGCGGCATTCCCCTGTGGGTGATGGACGAGGCTACCCAGGCCGAGCCCGCGCCCGGAAAGCGGCAAAGCCATGCGCCTCTCCCGGATCAGGCCGCCTACCAGATCTACACATCCGGTTCGACTGGAAAACCAAAGGGCGTGACCGTCCCACATCGGGGTCTGGCGAACCTGGCGCGCTGGCACCAACACGCCTTTGCCGTTTCCCCCGAGGACCGGAGCGCCCCTTGCGCGGGCGTGGCCTTCGACGCGTCGGTTTGGGAGATTTGGCCTCAGCTAAGCGCGGGCGCCAGTCTATGCCCTCCGGCCCCGGAACTGCTCACCAACCCCGAGGCGCTACGCGATTTTCTGGTCTCGCGGGCAATCACGATCAGCTTCCTGCCCACACCCCTCGCCGAACCGCTGCTGACGCTTCCCTGGCCCCGGAACACGGCTTTGCGGCGGCTGTTAACCGGTGGCGACCGGCTCCACCGGCATCCACCCGAGGGATTGCCTTTCGCGCTTTACAACAATTACGGACCCACGGAGAACAGCGTGGTGACCACCTCGGGTCGGACGCCGCCCTCGGCGTCTACCGCGCCCCGCTCACTGCCCTCGATCGGCAAGCCCATCGCCCATGTAGCCGTCTGTATTTTGGATCGCCGCTGCCGATTTCAGGCGCCGGGCATGTTGGGCGAGTTGGCCATTGCCGGCGCCGGCCTGGCGCGGGGTTACGAGGGTCTGCCCGCGCTAACGGCC
>JBGTRP010000486.1:0-5930 GCA_041940685.1 Acanthopleuribacteraceae bacterium | reverse complement strand
ACGTGGTCGAGGAAGTCGGTGCCCTCGACCCACTCCATGCTGAAGAACCAGTCGTCGCCCTCGGCGACCATCTCGTACAGCGAAACCAGATTCGGGTGGGCGAGTTCCGCGGCGGCGTGGGGATCTAAGCCCGAGGTAGGTTCATCCAGCAGCAGCACACGGGTCTCACGCGCCATGGCCGTGGCCAAGGCGACCTTTTGGCGCATTCCTTTGGAATAACCGCCAACCTTTCGGTCGATGTGTTCGCGCGCCAAACCCGCTTCCAGCAATAAGGCTTGCTGCCGTTCCCGGGAGAAGCGCTTGCCCGCCAGTTCGCTGAAATAGGCAAAATTCTCACGGCCACTGAAGTTATCGTACAGGGAAACCTGTTCAGGGATATACGCGGTCATCCGCCGGATCTCGTTGCCGTTGCCAGCCACTACCTCCCCATCGACCCGAGCCTCACCCGAAGTCGGCCGGATAAAATCCAGAAACAAATGGATGGTGGTAGTCTTGCCCGCGCCGTTGGCGCCCAGCAGACAAAAGATCTGTCCGGGCGCGATCTCCAGGTTTAAGCCGTCCAACGCGGTATGTTCGCCATACTTTTTGGTCAATGCTACTGTCTGTAACATGACTACCTCCAGGAACCCAGGTCAAGGCTCAGGGACAAGAGGAAGCGGGCGGGCAGTCCAGGTGTGGCGTTCAGAGGAGCAGTCGAACCGAACAGGTGGTAAAACTCTTCATCCAACACGTTTTTCCCCACCAAACTGATTTCACCGCGAATACTCGGAAAGGAAATGCTGGCGCCGAGATCCAGGAGACCGTAACCACCGCCCGAAACACGGTTGTCCAGGGTCACCATGTAATCGTCATGGCGGTAATAAGATCCCCAGATGCGAGTGTTGGCTGTCAGTTGCCCCCGCAGGCCGAGAGAAAAGCTATTTTCCGGAACGCCAGTGGGCCGGTTACCGGAATAGTCGACACCGCCCACCGAATAATCGTTCCATTCCGCATCCACATGGGAGAATGCCAGGGCCGCGTCCCAACCCTCGGCGAGTTGGATCTGGGCCTCCAGTTCAAGCCCGGAACTTTCAAATTCATCCGCGGTGGAAGCACGCGGCGGGCCAAAGCTGTCCGGATCGGAGATAAAAACCAGGCGATCGTCTTGAACCATGTTGTAAACCGACAGGCTGTATCCGAAGGCGCCGGCTTGACCTCGCACACCCGTTTCCACATTGCGGACCACAGAGGGGCGAACGTCGGACCCGCGTTGGTAGAGAGAGGGGTCCCACTGCCAGACCGCGCCGAAATTGGAGTTGAAGCCTTCGCCATAACTGAGATAGGCATTGTGCCGATCGTTGAACTGTACATGGAACGCCAATTTGGGGCTAAGATGCGATTCCTCGTCGACGATCCTGGGGTTCACGTCGATGGTTCCATCGAAATCTACATCGCTATCGATTTGAGCCTCGCGCTCGAAAACATCGTAACGAAGCCCTAGGGTCAAGGTAGCGCGCTTGGAAAGCTTCCATTCGTCTTGGAGGTATATCGCATTGAAATCATTGGTGGAATCGCCCCGGTAGGTTTCGTTGCGCTCCGTCCAGAAAGGATGATCGCGGGTGAGGATTTCTCCGGTGGTATAGTCGATATCAATCTCATAAAAGTAGAAGGCAAAGGTCTCCGGGTCGAAACCATTGCGGCCGGTCCACCAATCGGTTTCTTGAAGGTCGACGCGTTCCCAATTCAAACCGCCAATGAACCTGTGCCGATCGCCCTGATAGGTCAACCTTGGTTCCAAGAACAGGACGTCGGTGTCGCGATCGTTCTCGAAACCGTTGACACGCAGAATGTTATTCTCAGGATCGAAACCAAAAGGGTCGAAAAAGTTGAGCTGGTTATTGTCGCTGACATTGCGGTAATGCAGCGTGGTCGTCAAATCCCAGCGGTCGCCGATTACCCATTGGTGGCGAAGGGCGGTCATGATGCTCTCCCGATCGTACTCGTTCGGTTCGTAGCCGATAAAACCGGTCCGGCCGCCCAGGGTGGGCAGGATGTTGCCGTCGTGATCGAGGGGAATCTGTCCGCCGACTCCCTGGGTGCTGCTGTACACATTGGCATAGGCGGTGAGCCGGGATACGGGCGATAGGACAATTTCATCCTTGATCAAAATATTGGCGGCTTCCCGCTCCGTGACGTTGCGCCAACCCTCGCTTGTTTCGTAATAACCATCGATCAAGAGCTGGTGGTTCTCCAGCGGCAGCGAAGCGCTGATATGCGGATGAAGATGACCAAAGCTACCGCCGCGCAAGGTGAGGGCCGTTTGACGTTGGGCCTCGGCCGAACGCGTCAGGTAGTTGACGGCGCCGGAAAGCGCGCCTCGGCCATAAAGCGCGGAAACCGGACCGCGAATGACTTCTACCCGATCAATGGCGCCGATCGGCACCTCCGATAACAGGACTTCCTCATGTGCCGAAACAAAGGGAATGCCGTCGAGCAACGCCAAGAACGTATCGTTGCCGTGAACGCCGGTAAGTCCGCGAATATTTGCAGAAAGCGCTGCCGCGCCGGCGCCGTCACGGCGGATGAAGACACCGGGGACGCCCAATAGTTCCTCGCCGGCCACGATCGATGCTTTTTCATCCATGTCGGTGCTATCCACCACGGTGGCGCTGATGGGCAATTCTTTCAGTTTGCGTTCTTGCTTGGTGGCGGTGACAACCATCGTCTCCGTCAGATCTTCCGCGTCGGGTGGCTCTTCCTGAGCAAAAAGGGGCAGTAAGATCAACAACATCCAGGTCATCTTCATGATTACCTCCAGTAATTTTCATGCATGGGGCATGGGAAAGTCATTCAGTTCGTTCTCCATAAGCGGCGTGTCGCGCCAGCCCAACTCCACGGGGAGGAGGCGAACTCGGTCACCGCCGGTACAGGGAAATGCGGCGGGCATATTGGGCACCAGGCCGGGTACGATGGCGCGCACCACCCGGTAATTGGTCAAGGCCACGTCGGGCGATGTGATATCGGCAAAAAGAATTTCGAATCCCTTTTCCTCAATGGGACCCCGGTAGGAAGCAAGGCTGTCGTCCCGCAGCCTCGGCAGTTGATCAAAGCCGCGGGTGATCGGCGTGTCCAGGATGGGCCGCACCTTCTCCACGGCCCGCGGATCGAGAAAGAACTGCTGCTGAAGCATCAGATCGTCGACATCGCGGTAATCGGGACGAAATGCATCCATGTAAGTGCGATCTTCGCGCCAAGGCCGATAAGGCACGGACAATAGCTCCCAATCCTCTGCGGAGCGACGTAGCGTGCTGTTGGCCAAAACCAGGTCTCGGCTGCCCTCCTGTAAGGTCAATGCCTCGGTAAGCGCCTTGCGTGCGGCCTCTTCGGGGTTGGCCCGGCAACCGAAACCGATGTTCAAGAAACGGTGGCGGGTGTTCTCGACCACGGCTACGATCACGGGGATTTGAAATGGGTTGTCCAGGTGGATGAAGCGGACACGTTGTTCCTCACGGTTGGGCACACCGTCCCACAATGCCCGCAACGCGGCTGTCGGCGCGACGGCGGGCAGCGGTTGAGCGTTGTACCACCAGATCATGGTAATGTCTCGTTCCACGAGTTCCCGTAGCGCACCGACCAGGGCATGCTCCAGATGTTCTCCGGCGGCCATACCAGGCGTGTAGAGGTAATTCGTGATGGGTTGATCGAACTTGTTCCCCATCCAATTGGCGTAGACCAGCGAAAGCGGCAAAAGGCAGGGCTTATCCTTTGTCAAGGAACGCCCTTCGACCCAGTGAACCTCTGTATCCCTTGTGAAGGGCACAAATGGGCAGCCTGGCTGAGCCAACATGGCTTTCGAGTGAAGAATCAAGGTTTCCGGATCCAGACAACGACGGTCAGACCGGTTCAATTGAGTATAGGAACCCTTGATCGTTGACACGCTCGGCAGGCAATTGCCGCAGTAGCGCTCCAGGGCTTCTCCCAACGATGCGTTGCGCGCCCCTTCATCGTCGCCGAAGGTGGAGCCACCGACAAAAAGATCGTTGCCCCAGGGATAGATGCGGCCGAGATCGGTGCAATGGGAACGAACCGTCATCAAACTAGGCGGTAAGCTTGGATGATGTTCCGCTTTCTGTTGGTTCAGTACGATCCCCGTGCGGCTGTCCAATACAAGTTCTCGAGCCCGGGCATGGCTCGTCAGCCAATTTTCCGGAACCCGTGTGGGAAGAGGTAGGATGTGGTGTGCTTTTACCTCAAGGGTGGAAGGGTCGGCTTCCAGTTCCGTGCTCCAAAGGCGGCAAGGTTTTCCATCGAGGGCATGGTCTATTTCTGCAAACAAGAGGGATAGCATCCACCGAATCAAGCTGGGGTCTGAACGGTTGGGAAGGTCGGGAGCCCCCTCATGGGGTAGCAACGGACGCCGCAACTGCGCACCCTCCACATCGTCACCGGCACATCGCCGACGGCCCAGCAAATCCTCGTAGTCGGAAGTGCGTCCCGGTATGACATAGGGACCCAACCAACCCTTGCCGCTATCCAGGTGGAATTGGGTCCACGGGTAGCCGTGTTCCGCGGCGTGCTGATTCAACGCGATGAGCCAATCTCCGTCAATGAAGCGCGACAGGCCAACGATGATCGCGGAGGAGGGCTTTCCGATACCGGAAAATTCGTGAGCCGCGTGGGTTTGAATGGAGCCCCAGTTTCCGGTGAGGGAGGCGGCCGTCTCAATCAATTCGCGATCGCCGATCAGGTGGAGTTCCCAATGACCCTTACAAGAAGGCTTGGGCGCGATCTCGCGGAGAAAGCCTTCCTCCAGCAAAACCGCCAAAGCCTGTTCCAATTCAGTGGCCCGGTCGAAGCCGTCCAGGATTTCCGCGGTTCTTCGGCGTCCGTCGCAGCGCGCGAGCAGCGCCGCCAGGTTTTCCGGAGGTAAATCGATTTCATATCCCTGGCCGGTTGCCGCGATAAGCAGGCTACGGTCCTGACCCAGGGGCCGAATATCAACATGGTGCGCATAAAGCGTCTGGTCTTCCCGGATTGCCGTGGTTGTCATGTGCTACTCCTGGCGTGAATTTGGGCCTCCATCAGGGTCGCTAATGGCCCTTTTCCCGCGAGTAAACGGGCTGGTGGCCCTTCCTCGACAATGCGGCCATTGTCCAGCACGATGACCCGGTCGGCCGTTTCGATGGAAAACAAACGGTGAGCTATCATCAAAATGGTGCGATGGCGCCGCAACCGTTCGATGGCTTGCTGTAATGCGCGCTCATTTTCCATGTCCAAATTGCTCGCGGCCTCGTCCATGATGAGGATGGGGGCTCCTGAGAGAAAGGCGCGCGCAATCGCAATGCGCTGCCGTTGTCCGCCACTGAAACGCAGCCCCCGATCACCCGCGGCGGTCGCATAACCATGGGGAAGAGATTGGATGAAATTGTGGATGGCGGCGAGGCGGGCTGCCTCTTCCACATCGCGATCGCTGGCATCTGGTCTTCCAAGGCGAATGTTCTCGGCCAAGGAGAGGTCGAAAAGGTAGATATCCTGCGGAACCGGCGCGATAAGAGAACGTAGATCGGCCAATCTCAAGGTACGCAGGTCCCGGCCTCCAATCGAGACGGAACCCTCGTCCGGGTCGTAATAGCGCATCAATAGCCTTCCACAAGTCGTCTTGCCCGCGCCGGAGGGACCGACCAGGGCCACGCTGGTCCCCGGCTCGGCGGCGAAGCTCACCTCCGACAGGCCCTGGCTCCGGGCGTCGTGGCGGAAGGCGACGTCTTCGAAGGCGAGCCGCGCCCCGGCCCCGCCGGCGGGCGGCAGATCGCGCGCATCGGGCGCATCGACGATGTCCGGCGCCCGGCCGGTCAGGGCCACCAGCTGCTCCATGTCGATGAAGGCCTGGCGGATTTCGCGATAGTTGAAACCCAGCATGTTCAGCGGCGCATAGATGCCGGTGAGCAGCA
>JBGTRP010000485.1:0-5941 GCA_041940685.1 Acanthopleuribacteraceae bacterium | reverse complement strand
GGGTTGGAAAGGATGATGGTGAAAATGGTTAAAAAAAGATAAGCCTTCGGAGGAAGGGGCAAAGCTTGGGTGCATGATTTGGTATAGAAAAGGGAGGTCACAACTCTCGGTTTGGCGCTATTCACCTGAGCTTTTCAAAGTGAAAAATCTACTTAATATATTAGGGGATTTTCACTGCTTTGGATCTTACCTGCGGTCTTAGGAGGAAAATGTGAACTACAAATTGGGAGATATAATTATTTTGTTTGTACTTAGCTCATTGACTATAAATGGGTTTTCTCAAAATGGCTCCCCGGTGCGCCCGCAGTTTACATGGGAAAAACTGGAAAATGCTTTTTATACCGAGTTTTCTTCTAGCCGAGGGTCGCGGGAAGGAGTGTACAAGGGCATGTCCCTGAAGGGTAAGGCGCATGGGCCCGGCAGGTTTATTGTTAATAAAAATGAAACTTTTTATGCTGGGTTTTATAAAAATGGGAAAAGGCATGGCCATGGAATTGAGGTGAACTTTATTACGAAGAAATGTACCTATAAATATTATGAAAATAACATAATTAAAGCATCCAAAAGTATTGAGTTTTCTACAAAGGTTAGGAAGGATGGCTTGTATGTTGGGCAAATGAAAAATAGAGAGCCTCACGGAGTGGGAGTCATTGTAGGCCTGGATGGTGACCTGTATCTTGGTTCGTTTGCCGATGATAGGAAAAACGGTTTTGGGGTCCATTTTTTGGAACAAGAAGAGTACATAAAGAATGCATATTATTCTAATGGGGAAATTGCAAATAATTATAAATTGAGAATCAATAGCCTGACATGTATAAACCCTTCTGAAGTTCGGAGCGACGACATATTTTTCGAATATAAAGTGTATGTTATCTCTGAGCGCGGAGAAGCAACCCTCGTCGGGTCAGATGAATTGGTGGGGCAAAATGTTAAAAATGGTAATATTATTGAATCTTTAAGCTTTTTGCCGATAGATATAAAACTAAAACCAAAAAATATGGTAAAAATAGATTTTCTAATGATTGAAATAGATAATTATGAAAAATTTATTCAGGCATTAGAAAAAGGAAATGATGCTATTCAACCTGTTCTCACGGTACTTTCCGGAGCTTGTAAGGGGTTCGTTGCTTGCAAAATATTAAAAATTGTTAAGCATGCCTTGAATGGCGTCGAACGCGTTGGGAAGTTTGTAGTTAAATTCGATAAAGATGAGATCCTTGGCAAGAAGTCATTTTCTTTTGACGCGAAAACGCTTGCTCTGGAGTCTTTTCGGGCGGCTGAGATTCCTTTACCCTGGGACATTCAGGGAAGAGACAAGGGCAATTCTTATCATTACAAACTAGATGGCAGCATCCTCTTTTTAGATTGATAGGCCGCGAAACGAAGGGAGGAAAGCCCTCCGGGGTTGACGAAACATTCACGGAATGGTTTCTGTAGACAGCCGGTGGATGCGACAGCTATTCACTCCAATCTACTATCTTGGCGGATCTAAATTTAAAGCATCCTGGCGAGGGTTTCGATCATCATGGTGGTTAGGGACAGGCGATATTTATGCTCCAATTGGGCATAAAATGAACCTCAGGTACGAGCCATCAGGTATTTGTCGATTCAACAGCCCATTTGGCTGTCCCCATTTATTGCCGATTCAGAACGGTTTGCTCCCACTTTCTTCCGGGATAGAGGTCTTTCTTGACCTCGTTTGCACAATTGCGTTAGCGTGAAGGTTGGAGAAGCCCAACAGCATGGCTGAGTTATTGAAAGAACCGGTTTTCATGGTGGGAGCGGAGCGGTCCGGCACCACGCTGTTGCGCTTGATGCTGGACCATCACCCGGAAATTGCCTTTCATTTCGAGTTTGAATTCGCGGTTTCCCAAATGGGAGAGGACGGATCTTTTCCAGACATGGAAACCTACCGTCAATGGCTTGGGCGCAACTGGATCTTTCGCGGCGCCGATCACCAAATCGATCCGGGGTTGGGTTATCCCCACCTGGTGGACAGCTTTCTGAGACAAAAGCGCGACAAAGACGGCAAGCTTCGCGTCGGGGCCACGGTTCACCATCACTTCGACCGTCTTCTGTTCCTTTGGCCGGATGCGCGCTTCATTCACCTCGTTCGCGATCCGCGCGATGTCGCCCGTTCCTGTATCGGCATGGGGTGGGCCGGAAACCTTTGGACCGGTCTCGACCGCTGGATCGAGGCGGAAAGGATTTGGGAGCGAATGAAGGGGCATCTCCCTTCCGAGCGCTTTTTGGAGGTGAGGCTGGAGGATTTGGTCCGCGAACCCGACCATCACCTGGCCAAAATTTGTGGGATTTTCGGCAAGGCCTATCACCCCGCCATGCTCAGTTACCCGGAACACAGCACCTATGCCGCGCCCGATCCCTCACTGGCGGACCAATGGAAAAATAAGTTGACCGAGGAAGAGATTCGCCTGGTCGAGGCCAGGGTAGGGGAGATGATGACCGCGCGCGGATATCCTCTCAGCGGGCTGCCGCGCTTGGAGGTCAGCGCCAGGCGGGAAAAGGCCCTGAGGGCTCAGGATCGCCGCGCACGCAGGAGATTTCGCATCAAACGCTTTGGCCTGCCCCTCCTGATCTTGGCCAAACTCTCACGCCATTTCCCCTTTCGATTCGCCGAAGAATACTTCGAGGAGAAGCTATTGCGTATCAGCCGGCGGTATATCAAGTAACCGGCCAAGCCAACCGTATTTCCTGAATCCATTGACGCCAGAACCGCGTACGAATGTGCTAGGAAAAGTACGCCAAGCCTATTCGAGGAGCCGACATGAGCCTACCACCGTCTAGCCGCTTTCAGAACCGCGCCGCCCGGTTAGCAAGACCCGGAACCTGGTTTCGTTTGCTGGTTTCGCTCGCCCTTTGTTGGGGCTTCCCGTTAATTTTGACCGCGGAAGAACCCTCCTTCCCCGTAAAACCCGAGCTGTTCATCGACAGCTTCAAGGCGGCCGAGGGTATTTCCTTCAATGCCGAGGGCAAGCTGTTTATTGCCGCCAACCGCGCCGCCTGGCTCGCGCAACCGGACGGTTCGGTCGCCAAGCTGGCGGATACCCATACCAATTTGGGAATGGCGGGAATTGGCGAACGGGATATTCTAATGGCGGATTTCGGGCCTACCAACGTCTTCAACGACGGTGAAAACGATGATGGCATCGTTTGGCGAATCACGCCGGATGGCCAAAAATCGGTCGCCGCCAAAGGCATCGCCGATCCCAATTTCATCTTGGTTATGGCGGACGGATCCTACCTGGTTTCCGATGACGGCACCAACAAAATCTACAGGGTGACTCCGGATGGCCAGATGAGACTTTGGTCCACCGCCATCGATTTTCCCAATGGCATGGCCCTCTCTCGCGATGGCCAAACCCTTTACGTGGCGCAAATCTTCAAGCAGATCAACCCGGTTGTCTTCGATGGCAGGCTTTGGGCGTTGCCGGTGAAAAATTTTCTGCCCGCCGGCGAGCCGACACTGGTGGCCGAGGTGGGAAAGGGCCTGGACGGATTGGCCATGGATGAGCGGGGACGGGTGTATATTGCCGATAACCAGAATGGGAAAATTTGGCGCTATTCCCCGGAGAGCGGGGATGTGATTCTGATCGCGGAGGGCATGCCGAATGTGGCCAGCATGGTTTTCGGGGAGGGCGCCTTCGACCACCAATCCCTTTACGCTGCCTGCACCTTTCGCGGCGGCGGTAAAATCTGGCGCATCCCCGTGGGTGTAAAGACCATGCCCCAACATCGGTGAGCTCGACAGAAGGGTCCCGTTAAGCCGAACAATTCCAGATAAATAAAATTTTGAGGGCCACATTCGAATCTCTATTTTGTGTTCACTATAGTGGACAGTTTGGCGAGGCTGGAAATGCATTCGCGAGCGGGAATGCAGGCTAGTTTGGCTAAGAATTGTTATGGGCCACAATGCTTTCCGAAATGGCTGGAAATGTTTGGCCCGAAAATCGCCTTCCTGTGCCAACCAGGAGGTGCCCCATGAAATTCAAGCAACGAATCGCCAGTTTTTCTAAATATCGGCTCTGTGCTCTTCTCCTTTTGGGGATTGCCGCCGGTTCGGTGATTACCGTCTCCGCCCACCATGGCGGCAAGCATCGTCACGGCAAACACAAACAACGCTACCACCATGATTCCCGATACGATTACCGCTATCAACGGTACGAGCGGCCAAGGTACCGTGAGCGGGGATATCGCTCCAGGGAACGGTTCAGGGTTCCCCGCATGATCCGCCACGATTATGCCTACAAATACAAATCCTATTACTATGGCCGTATTTACCACGCCGGCCATCGCCACCACCACGGAATCTATCGCTTCCCCGTGTTCCTGCAAGGCCGTTACGTCTACCGACCCCACGCCTATTGCAATGGAGATTTCTATGAGGTTGGGGTCTTCACCCGTTTCGGTCCACGATTCGGTCCCGATGTCTGTTACTGAGCTCGATCGCGAGGGGCCGGCGTTTCCCGGCCTCTCCTTGCCGCCTTCAGAGAGCGGAATCCAGGTGGCAGCAGAAAAAGTCTGCGCCCTCTGACCTCTGATCTCTGACCTCCGACCTCTGATCAAGGCGGTTCGCGATGGCCGAGCGCCAGGCGGCCCGCTAGATTGGTCCGGGTTTTAATTTTTGGAGGAGTTCTTTCTTTTTGCGACGGCTCACCTTCAGCCGCGCGCCGCTTTTCATGATGACTTCCATTCCCGCGAGCGTCCCTTCCAGGTAGACATCCGCGCGGGCCAGTTGGATGAGGGTAGATTTGTGGATGCGATGGAACCTGTCCGGGTCGAGATTTTGTTCCAGACTTTTCAAGCTGTGTCTACTCCAGTAGGCCTTGGGGCCGACGTGAATTCGGACATAGTAATCCGCGCCCTCGATCCAATCAATCTGCTCCACGGGAATCCAGAAACCCTGGCCTCCCTCCTGGATTTTCACATGCCGGAGATAGGCAAGGGCCGGCGCGTTCACGATCGAGGGGTGACGAGAGCCCTCGGGTTGGGCCAGGAGCCCTTTCGCCCGCTCCAGTGCTTTTTGTAACCGTTCGGCGCCATAGGGTTTGAGCACATAATCGACGGCCTCCTCTTCGAAGGCCCGCACCGCGTGATTTTCGCTGGCGGTGATAAAAATGAGCTTGGGTCGGTGGGCCAGGGGCCATTGGGTCAAAACCTCGAACACATCTCTCCCATACAGCGAAATATCCAGCAACAGCAGATGGGGATCGTATTCCTCGCAGGCGGGAATGACCTGTTCCGCGCTTTCGAAGGTCCCCACGCAATTCCAATCGCGGTCCTGCCGCACCAGGTTCGCGAGCCATTCCCGGCTGGCGGGCTCATCTTCTACGATCGCAACGCGCCAGCTCACGGGCTCACCATTTCCCGTAGTGGAAAGGACAGGCTGATGACCGTGCTTTTCTCGCCGCTTTTCAATTCCAATGTGTTCGCCCTTGGGAAATGCAGGTCCAACCTCTGCTGAAGCGTTGTCAAGCCGATGCCCCATCCGGGCAGATTTTCCCTTGTGGATTTGAGGTGGTTGCTGAGTCTGATGACAAGCATTTTTTGCTCAGGCTGAATCGTCAACTCCATCGGTTGCTCGGAATCGCCGTATTTGAAGGCATTTTCCAAAAGGGTTTGCAGGCTGAACGCCGGGACCATTGCCTTTTCCATACCAGCCTCGATTTTCAAGCTTACCCCATCGCCCTCGCCGAACCGCATGCGGTGCAATGCCAGGTAGGCCCTCAGATTGAGCAGTTCATCCTCCAGAGGAATCAAGTCCCGGTCGTGGCGGTCCAGCACCCGCCGGAGATAGTTGGCCAGTTGATCCATCATGGCCGCCACGTTCTCGGGCCTGTTTTGTTGGCTCTGGATTTGTATGGCCTGGAGCGCATTGAAGAGAAGATGAGGTTGCAGTACCTGTTTCAGTCCTTGCAATTTC
>JBGTRP010000484.1:0-5946 GCA_041940685.1 Acanthopleuribacteraceae bacterium | reverse complement strand
TCAGGGATAGGCGCGCGGAGGGGTTGATGGGCTTCAGGCCTGCCGAATAGGGCGCGTTCGGGTGCTCGGGCGACCAACGTTCCGAGAGGATCCCGCCATTTTGGCTCGATGCGGGAAAGGAGTGCCAGAAGGAAAAGGCATAGGACCGGACCCCGTAATCGTCCAAGATTTCCCAAAAATACTTGCGGTAACGTTCGCTATCGGCAATGGGTTCGGCCTTTCCCAGCCAGGTGAAAAGGCGCAGGAGCGGACGCTGGATTGCATCGCGCTGGTTGAGGTTGGAGCGGAACAACGGTGTGCGGTAGGACAGCAGCGAGGCTTGGTGATGGCTGGAGGCCGCGCCCGTGCCCAGGCTCGTCCAGAAGTTGGTGATATCCGCCTCCTGGACCTGGAGCGCCTGCCGGGGCCAGGGTGGAAAAGCCTCGGCATAGGGCTCGAACCAGTTCTCGGGAATATCGAAGGCCAACAACAGTATGGGGCCCTCGGGTTGGGTCGGCGTGAATTGGGGACGATTCCCATCGGCCATCGCCTGGCTGAACTGGAACAGACCGACGAGGACCAGGGTGAGCAACATCAGTCTCGGATGATAGCGTTGTTGCGGCGGTCGGATGCCATGCCAATAGAGTCGGCTGATAATCATCAGTTTCAGGGAGCCCGCGGCGATCCAGGCGCTCAGTGCGAGCGCGATCCAAATCAACGCGCGGGTTTCCAGGGGCCGAACCGCGAGCGCGCCTCCCAGAAACTGGCCTGCTAGCAAAAGGAAAATCGCGCTGGCCGGTAGGGGTAGCCAGTTGAGCAGGCGGTTCTCCGTCCAAAAGGATTCCAGCGCCCGCACCCGAACCAGGGCCCCGATGAGGAGATCCATGAGCAGAAAGGCCAAAGAAAAAAACAAAAAGTAAAAGCAGAAAAGGGTCAGGCGGTCCCACCCCGAGAGCAGGGTCAGCAGGGCGCTGATCAGGGCGATGGGGAACACGGAAATCAAACCGAGATACAAAAGCTGGCGCAGATGATGGCGCAGGGTCGGCGAGGCGTTCTTCCAAAAAAAACGATGAGTCGGGGAATCAAGGTAACCCGTTTCCTTGAGCAGGCGATGGATATCTTTTGCCATGGCTATTTAAGCGAGACATTGCAGTTCGGGCAAGTCCGAGTGCGCTTCTGAACCGGCCGGCTGCAATTCCAACAGAATAGGCTGGATATCTCCCGGCTCGAAAAATTTTTGGGCAGGGAAAAGGTTTTTTTGGGCTGCACGGGTTCGTTCTCAACCAGATTGGACAGGCTGAGGCTTCGGTCTTGGCTCCAGTTGGCTCTCAGCCGATGTAATTCCGCGCAAAGTTCCGGGGCCGAATGGTGCCGGGCACCCAAGGAACGATGCATGGCCTTCATGATGAGGCGGCTCAACTCTCGGCTGATTTCCGGATTGTGCTCATGGGGAGGGACGGCCTCGCTTTCGCGTGCGATCCGCGCGAGTTCCCTTGGGTTTTTATCGAAAAAGGGCAGCTTTCCGGTCAAGCACTCGTACATCAGCACCCCGAAGGAATAAATATCGGATTGAAAAGTCGCCTTGCCCTGAAAGTGCTCGGGCGCCATGTAGGGCGGGGACCCGATGCGGGTGGAGGCAAAGGGGTTGTTGTCCAGGTAACGGCTGGTGCCCAAATCCGCCACCTTGATATGCTCCTCCTGGGAAATCAAGACATTGGCGGGTCGAATATCGCGATGGATGATGTTTTTGCCATGAGCGTAGGCGATCGCGTTGCCAATTTCCAAAAACCAGTCGAGCGCGCGGGGGAGCTTCAACTGTTTTTCCTTGCGCAGGAACTGTTCCAGCGAAATACCATCCACGTATTCCATGACGATATAAAAAACCTCGTTGGTTTTCTCCGCGGTAATGACGCTGACGATATTGGGATGATTCAAGGCGGCCAAGAGGCGGGGCTCCTGCAGCAGTTTCTCGAAGTTGTCGCCCTGCTTGTGGGGGACCTTCACCGCGACTTTCTTGTCGATGAGCACGTCTTTGGCCAAATACACGCAGCCAAAGCCCCCGGACCCGATGGTGTCGAGGATTTGGTACTTTCCAATCCTCTGATTTTTAAAAAACATAAGGATTCACAATCCCCGCCCGCCCAAAATGACTGCCTGAATATACCACGAAAACAGGGGTTGGATGCAGGTCCTTATGAGCCTGAGGGAGGCGGGAGGTCCGGCCGCCGGTAGGATCCAGTGCGGTTGACGGAGGTGCTGTTGAACCATGGCCCGAAAAGGGCCGGCCCCCTTCGAGAAATGCGGGTAACCATTCCGTCACGACCCTGGCCGGTTATCGGAACCGCATGTCTTCAATCTTTTCTTTACACCACAAACGCATTTTGCTATCCTAAGCGGCCTTGTGTGTTCGATTGAGGCGGGTGCGGAAAACCGCGGCGCCATCCGGAGATTTGATCATGGCAAAGACCTGTTCCGTATGTAACAAAGGGTACTTAAAGGGCCATCGTATTTCCCATGCCCATAATATTACCAACCGGCGCCAATACCCCAACCTCCAGCGTGTCCGCATCGCGTTGCCCAAGGGCGGCGCCAAGCGTGTTTGGGTTTGCACGAGCTGCATTCAAAAGGGACGCATTACCAAAAAAGTGGCCTAAATCGGTCTTGTCCCCGTGATCGGGGGCCGTCCCCCTCGGCCGCTTTTTGCTCCTGGTTTCGATTGGCTGGCGGTTCGTGGGGGTTTCGTTTTTTTCGCCGCGAAATATTTAACGGTTCCGGCCATGCTGGTCCGACCAGGCCTGGGGATCTTGTCGCCAAGACTCGACGCTGGTTTTTGCCTTTTCCGCCAGCATCCCCGCGCGAATCGCCTCGTCTAACAGGATATTGAGATCCGTCAAGGTCCCGTGGGCGAGGCCCGCCTCGGCAAAGGCCCGCTGCGCCCTGGGCAGGCCGTACTGGAAAATGGCGGCCACGCCGATAACCTGAACCCCGGTTTCCATCAAGGCGCGCGCGGCCTGAATGGAGCTGCCGCCGGTGGAGATCAGGTCCTCCACCACCACGGCTCGGGCCGATTCGGGCGGTCGCCCCTCGATGCGGTTTTGTTTCCCGTGTTTCTTTTCCGAGGAGCGGACGTACACCATGGGCAGATCGAGCGACTCGGCCAACCAGGCGGCGTGGGGAATGCCCGCGGTTGCGGTTCCGGCAATCAGGTTGGGCCGCCAACCGCGCTCTTCAAGCAGGTCCAAGAAAGCCCGGCACACCTCGCGCCGTGCGGCCACATCGCTGATGACCAACCGGTTATCACAGTAGAGGGGTGAACGAAGGCCGCTGGCCCAGGTAAATGGTTTCTCTGGCGAGATGCTGACCGCGCGAAGGTCGAGCAGGATTTTGGCAATTTTTTTGGAAACGGACATGCATGCCTCCGGTTGGCCGGATTGCTCTTCGGCCCGGCCGCAAGCGCGTTTATACCATCTCGCGACTTTCAAGCCTAGCCTCGCGGTTGCTGGACCGCTTCGCGTTCCTCCGGCAAGGGTTGGTGTTGGGTTTTCCGGCGCCCGCGCCAATACATCCACGCATCGATGATCAGGATATTGGAAATGAGGGGGATGGCAAGGGCCTGGCGCGGGGTTAATCCATCCCCGATCAGCCAGCCGCCCACCACGCCATAGGAAACCTCCACCGACAGCAGCAAGCCCGCCACCGAGGCGGAGAGCACCTTCATGCTGGCATTGTAGAGCCCGTACGCGATTCCCGTGCATGGCAGGCCCAGAAGCAGCGCGTAACCCCAGGACTGGGGATCGGCCGGCAGCCAGGGGCCGTCCATCATGATCAGAGTAAGCGGGATCGCGCCGAGCATCTCTACGGTCGTCAGCCAGAGCGCGGATTCGTCCTGGACCCAAACCCGGTTGGCCACCACCAACAGGGCGAAAATGGCGAAGGAGAAAATACTCCACAGCACGCCGGCCACCAAATCCGGTTGCCCCAATCCGCCGCCCGAGCCAAGAATAAAAAATCCGACGAGGGTTAACAGGATGGAGAGCTTGTATTTGAGGGTCAGGCGTTCCCTGAGGATCAACATGCCGGCGAGGGCGATCAGCAGGGGCTCCATGCCGATCAGGGCGCTTCCCAGCACCACGCCCAGGAGGTCGAGCGACTGAAAAAAGGAATACCAATGGATACTCAGCAGGAGGCCGAAGCCCAGGTAAAGCGGTAGTTTGCGGGGTGAAATTTGGCCGCGACGCCCGCGCCAAAGCCAAAGGCCCAGCAGCACCACGCCGCCGAAAGTCACCCTGTAGGAGGTGGTTCGCCAGGGCTCGAACCCTGAAACACGCGCCAAAACGCCCGCGACGCCCATGAGGAAAACCGCGAGATGCCCTTGAAGCAGCGCGCGCTGATGGTTCATAGAGTGATGTGGGGAACCGCGCGCAAAATACGCTCTCCCAATAACTTTAGCGCGCTCAGCAGGTGACCCGTGGATTCCGCGAGCGGCTCTTCGTCATCGAAGATTTTGGCGGCCTCTTCCGCGGCCACCACCAGGTAGGAGGATATGGAGTCGATGCGGGCCTCTTTTTCCAGATGCTCCACGATTTTTTCTTCCTCGCCCGCGTGGATCCAAAGGGAATGGGTCTCGGGGTCAGCGTAGATCGTGATGGCGGGAAATTCCATGTCGTGGATTTCCACCATGGGTCTTTGGCTTTCCGGGCTGAGCAGGTGAGAGGGCAACACCGAGTAGCGCTCCCGATCATTCCAAATGCGCGCCTCCAGCTCACCCAACCCGGAGATGGCCTTGACGATCTCCTCCAACTCGCCTCGCGGATAGAGGGTTCCATGGCCCTCCGGACATTCCCAGCAGTGGAAAATTTTGTGTTTCCTATGGTTCAGGGGCTTTTGGCATTCGGGGCAGTGTTTCAAAGGTTCCTCCAATCGGTTAGCGATCGCCTTCACGGGCCGAGAGCCCGGCCGGGTATCGCTCAATAGGTGCGCAAAACCTCAACCACGGTCCTATTCGCATGAAAGGCGCCGCCGAATCGCTCGGCGTGATCCCGCTGAAGCGCGGGCGCGGCTTTTTTGTTGTATCGATCAAATGTTTCCCTTGAATCGCATTCGTATTGGATCAGGTAAGCGCGGAACCCGGGTCGGGAATTCCCATCGATTTTGCCGATATTGGCGCCCGAAAAGCAACCACTGGCCAGCACCTCCGGGATGTGAGCATCCACCATCCAGGAATACCAGGCCTCCTCTCGTTCCTGATCGATATCCACGCGCACTTGGTAGAGCAACATAAATTGGCCTTTACCTGTAGAGAAAAGATGGCGTGACGCTATTTGGCGTCGGTGGGCTCGGTGAAAGTGACATGAATGCGGTCGCGGGCGACGCTCAACTCCTTTTCCATTAGATCGCAGAGCGCGAGCGCCAATCGTTCCGCGCGTTCTTTGGGCAGGCCGAGATCTTGGAGCTCGAGTTGCGCGACCGCGCGGCCGTCGCCCATCAGCTTCAGGGTTTCCTCGGGATCCCAACGCGCCTGGAAGGTGGGATCTTGGCGCTGTAGGCCGTCGGAGACCAGCGCCGAGGCCTTGGCCAGAATGCGGGGCTTGTCTTTTTCATCGAACGGTCGGTTGGTTTGAATTCTCAGCAGGGACATGCTACCTCCCGTCAGACCTGGATTTTTGCGCCGTGGATTGACCCATGCCGGGCCTCTCCGTTTTCATGATAATACCAGCCGCGCCTATCTCAAAAGGAATCCTTTTTGCGCAAAGCCCCCCGGGATGCCAAGCAGGTGACCCGCGGGTTACCCAAAACTCCATGGGGAGGTTTATAATAAGAGAGTTGGTCTGTTGGGGTAATCGGTTATTGGCCATGCTTTTGGTCACTCAAGAAATGGCAAGTGTCCGTGAAGTTCCCGATCACCGAGGCTACTGTCGCCCATGGAGGAGGCCTGTTTTGAGAATCACGACCCTGCCTATTCTTGCC
>JBGTRP010000483.1:0-5951 GCA_041940685.1 Acanthopleuribacteraceae bacterium | reverse complement strand
ACCGAGCCGATCGCGCAGAATTGCTCGCGATCCGTCCATTGACGGAAAGTTCTGGTGAGCGCGCCGACCTCCACGGGATCGCCCAGCACCGTTCCGGTGCCGTGGGTTTCCACGTAGGAAATGGTCTTGGGATCCACGCCCGCGCGGCGGTAGACCGCCTCTTCCAAACGGCTTTGGGAGAGACCGCTTGGCGCGGTGATGCCGTTGGTGCGGCCGTCCTGATTGATGCCGGAGCCGAGGATGACGCCATGGATGAGGTCTCGGTCGCGCAGGGCGCTTTCCAGGGATTTGAGAACCACGATGCCGACGCCCTCGCCCGGAACAAAACCGTCCGCATCCGCGTCGAATGCCCGGCATTGGCCCGTTGGCGACAGCATACCGGCCTGGCTTGTCATGGTGAAGAATTCCGGCGCGGTGATGAGCGTGACGCCGCCCGCGACCGCCATCTCGCTCTCCCCGCTCAAGATGCTCTTACAGGCTTGATGCACGGCGACCAGCGAGCTGGAACAGGCAGTGTCCACCGCGAAGTTGGGGCCGCGCAGGTTCAGAAAATAGGAGACGCGCGCCGCGAGGATGGAGGCGTCGTTGCCCATGAGGCTGAGTCCGTCTGGCGGCAGTCCGGCCCCGCGGATTCTCTCGATGTAATCGCCCGCGCGGCACCCGATATACACGCCCACCGCTTTGCCCGTGAGATCGGATGTCGCGTAACCCGCGTCCTCCAATGCCTTCCAACTCTCCTGGAGAACCAGCCGCTGCTGGGGATCCATTCGCTCCGCCTCCAGTGGCGAGAGATTGAAGAAAAGCGGGTCGAATTGGTCGATGTCATCGACGAACCCACCCCATTTGCTGATCCCGCGAAAGGCAACCCCGGGGTTGGGGGCGTAATGTTCCGCGAGCGGCCAGCGTTGAGCGGGGACCTCTCCTACCGAGCAGTGGCCCGCGCGCAGGTTGCGCCAGAAGGTTTCCAGGTCGGGCGCGCCGGGAAACCGGCCGGACATGCCGATCACCGCGATGGCCTCCGGCCGAGAGGCGAGCGCGGGTGTTTGGGGTTTGGGTCGCCTCCTCGGCGCCGGTGCGGCGACGGGAAGGGGTTCGGCTCCCGACTCCTGGGGCAGATCGGGTCCGTATTCGCGGGCGATGTAGTCGGCCAACTCGCGCGGGTTGGGATAATCGAAGAGGATGGTCGTGCTCAGGTTCAGGTCGAAGCTCGCGTTAATCGCGTCGATCAGCTCCACCGCCACGATGGAGTTGATGCCCAATTTTGAGAAGGGCCGATCCAGATCGGGATCCTCGAGCTTGGCCTCCACGATCTCTTCCAACACGGCCTGAATCATTTCCCGAATCCAGCGCCCATGCTCCGTGCGCGGGGCCCCGGGCGGGCGGGCGCGTTCGGGGCTCTGCCGACTTTCGCTTCCGGTCAGGGTGGCGAGGCGCGCGGGTCCGAAGCGGCCCGCCACGATTTGGGTTTCGCCCAATACGCGGCAAAGGGCCTCGATGCCCTTTTCGGTCTCGATGCCTTTCAGGCCTAGGGAATCCATCATTTTCTGGAAGTGCGCGTTGGCCGCGATCCCGGTTCCCGACCAATATCCCCAGAGCACGGCCCCGGCGGGCCGACCCTCGCGCCGGCGCAACCATTCCGCGTAGGCATGCTCAAAAGCGCAACCCGCCACATAATTGCTCGCGCCGGATTGACCTTGCAGCACGTGGACCGAGGAGAAGTAGAGGATGAAGTCGGGATTTTCTTCGCGGCTGGCATGGTCGAGCACAAGGGCGCCGGTGGTTTTGGGCCGCAAGCCCTTGAGAAAGTGGCGCTCCTTTAAGTTGCGCAACAACCCGTCCGCGAGGTCGAGCGCCGCGTGGAAGATGCCGTCGATGGGACCCAGAGCCTCGCGAACCTTTTGGATCACATCCCTCATGGCCGCCTCATCGGTGACATCGGCCCGCAGGTAGAGGAGGCTGCCGCCGCTCGTTTTCAGTTGTTCCAACTTCTCGCGTTTTGCCGTACCCAGGCGGCTTCTCCCGACAAGCGCCAGTCGCGCGCGATGAGTTTCACTCAGAAAACGGGCGATTTCCCAGCCGATACCGCCCATGCCGCCTACGATCAGGTACACGCCGCCCTGTTTGAAGCGCACGCCTGTTTTCTCAGGCCGGCATGGCGCAAGCACGCGCTGGTAGCGTTTTCCCTCGCGAATGGCGAGTTCGTGAAGCGGGGCGGGCCCCGTCTCGGCCGCGATCGCGCGATGCCAGGGCTCGTTGGGTTGTGGCGCGATGTCTACGCACCACGCCTGGATGCGTGCGTTTTCGCGCGCGAGCGTCTTGGCGACGCCCAACAGCGGCGCCGCGAAGGGGAAGCGCGGGGCCTCGGAATCCAGCACCCGCTGCAGGCCCTCCGTCACCAGGATCAGCCGAATGGGTTGGGCGACCTCCGAGAGCAATTTAGCCAGGCGGAACAGCGGCAAAAGCGCCCGGCTCTGGTAAGCCTCAAAATCCTCGCCATTCCCAATCGGTTCCTGTTCGAGGCCCCAAAGGTAGAAGATTTTTTCCACCAACGGTTCTCGTTTGAGGAGACGACGGTAGTGGTCTTCCCGCGCGGGATCGATGGTGAGGCTTGCCGATCCCTTTCCGCTGAAGTCACGGCCTGGGCGGACGACGATCGGGTTGTCAAAGCAAGCGCTCAACGGACCGCCTCTGTGCCCGTCCGAGAAAATGATGACGCGGGCGTCCATGCGGAAATCATGGCGCTCCAGTGGCGCCTGCCGCCAAACCGGTCTGAAAAAAAAGTCCGGATCTGATTTCTGATCCGGCTCCCCGGCGGGTTGCGGTACGCCGGGCGGGAGGTCCGCCGTGACGGAGGGAGGGCATTGGGTGGGCAAAGGAAAAGGCCTGAGGTCGAAGGGGTAGGCCGGCAAGGCGATTCGGCGGTAAGTTCCGGGTGGATACAATTTCTCGAAGTCGATGTCCACGCCATTCCGCCAGAGTCCCGTCAAGGTACGGCGGAAAAAGCCCGCGGAAAATCTCTCATCCTTGGAAACCGAACCGACAACCGGGCCAGGGTTTTTCATATGGTTCAGCGCGCCGAGCGCCAAAATACCCTTGTGACCGAGATCGGGAGAAGAATCCGCAAGCTCCAGCGCCGACGCCAGCCAGGCGGAAGGCGATTCCAGTTCGAAGAGCTCGCGGTTCCGTTCCCAGAGCAGCGGATAGGCGCCGGGTTCCTCGATGTGAGCTTGGGCGCTCTCGAGCTCGTTTGCGATGGTTTTTCTATCCTCGTGGCCACCGAACAGCAACCCAATCAGGGAATCCTCGGTGAGCGCGTCCTCACGCATCCACGCGGCCAATTCTCGGGTTGCCCCATCGTCGATGGGTTTGATCGGCCGCAGGCCCCATTTGCTTTCGAGGCGTTGCAGACTGGTCGCCACGGCCAGAACCAAAAGGCAGCGGACTCTCGGATCTTGGTTTCTCTCGGAACCCGGAAGCCGGCCCTCGTTGGCGTATTGTTCCAGGCTTGAAATCAAAAACGGTTGTGACGCCTGCCGTGTTTGCAGCGTGGTGATCCAGTCTCGGATGTACTTTTTGAAGGTGAACTGGTTCCTGGCGAGCTGTTGCGCCTTTTCGCCGAAAAAGGCAAGCTCCTCGTCGGAAATCGCGATCCGATCCCGCAAAGAATCAAGGTAATCGGAGCCAATGCGAAAGGGCCTTAGCGTGGATCGGGAAACCGGATCGTAAAATGGAGTTGTCGGCCGCTTCCATTCCACCTGATCGGCCTTCCGTGTTCCGGTCAGGAGCGCGAGGACGGCTCGCGGAGTGAGGATTCCGGCAACCGCGAGGGCGGGCCAAAGCCCCTGGCCCTGGCCCAGCACGAGGTCGGGCTGAAAGCCCATGTCACGGAACGCCGAGGCCAGGCAGTATGTTGTCTCGAAAAGCGTTGGGGCGGCCCGGGCGCGGCCCGGCGCGGCCGCACTGGCAAGCGCCGCTCTGAATTTCTGCCGGTGAAGTTGGTAAATCGGCTCTTTGACCAAAGCGCGGATTTGGGTTTTCCCGGCGGTGAGGTTGCCCAGCGCAAGCAGCCAAGCCTCGGGAGGCCGCGGGTTGGATGCCTGTTCCCGCGCGTTTAGTCCGGGCTCCAGATCGCCTTTCCGGGTCAGGCAAAAGGCGTGGCGGTAGGGGTGGAACGCCCGGCCCGTGGCGAGGGTCGCGCAGATATCGCGCAGCCGGGTTTGGGCGAAGGGTTTTTCGTGAATCCAACTCCTCCAGGCCGCGATCAAATTCTCAAGAGCCGTGGGAGATTTGGCGGATAGCAGGAAGGGATGCGTGGCGATAGCCGGCGCGGACCCCTTGGGCGGCTTGCCTCGGGGAAAGGCCTGCAGCAACACATGGGCGTTGACCCCGCCAAACCCAAACGAGCTGACGCCCGCGCGTAGCGGCGCTTCCGAGGAAGGGGGTTTCCAGGGGCCGCCTTGAAGCGCGGGGCGGAAAGGGGAGTCCTCAAAACGCAGCATGGGATTGAGGTTCTTGACATGCAGGGTGGGCGGAATCCAGTGGTTGCGGAACATGAGCAGGACCTTGATGACGCCCGCGAGGCCCGCGCTGGCTTCCAAATGGCCGATGTTGGATTTGACCGAACCGATTTGGCAGTAGCCGGTCTCGTCCGTATGGGTTCGGAAGGCGCGGGTCAAGGCCTCGACCTCGATAGGATCGCCCAGGGAGGTGCCCGTCCCGTGCGCCTCCACGTAGGTGGTTTGCGACGGACTGAGCCCCGCGTCCTCATAGGCGGCGCGGATCACCTCTTGCTGGGCGACCATGCTCGGCGCGGTGATGGATGGCGCGCCTCCGCCATGATTGACCGCCGAGCCTTTGATGACGCCATGAATGCGGCATCCGTCGGCAAGCGCGTCCTCCAACCGTTGGAGCAACAACACGGCCACGCCATCGCCGGGCACGTAGCCGTTGGCGTCGCGGTCGAAGGTTTTGCACAAGCCGTCCGGACTGAGCATGCGCGATTTGGAAAAGGAGATGTACTTCCAGGGGTGCAGGTTCAAATTGACGCCGGCGGCCAGGGCGTAATCGGCGCCGCGACTCGCGAGCAAGGCCTTGGCCTCGTGCAACGCCACCAGCGAGGAGGCGCAGGCCGCATCCACGGAATGGCTGGGCCCCCGCAAACCGAACAAGTGGGAAACCCGGTTGGCCAGGATGCAATCGTAATTGCCCAGCGTGGAGTAACTGTCCGTGCGTTCCTGGAACAGCTTGTGGAGGTAATCCCGGGTCATGACGCCCACGTACACCGCGGTTCGCACCGCGCGTAGCCGCCGTGGCGATACCCCCGCGTCCTCCAGGCAGTGCAGCGTTTCCTCCAACAATACCCGCTGCTGGGGGTCCATGCTTTGCGCCTCGCGCGGGGAAATTTGAAAGTAGCGGTTGTCGAAAGACTCGATGTCATCCACCAGACCGCACCATTTGCTGATGCTCTTTTCCGGGTCACGAATGTTTGGGGAATAAAAGCGCTCGATGTCCCAGCGCGTGGCGGGAATTTCCCGAATGGCGTGCCGACCCCGCTTCAGGTTCTCCCAAAAACTCCGGTAGTCTCCCGCATCCGGAAACCGGCAGGCCATGCCGATGACGGCGATGTCGCCGCCGCTCACGGGGAGGGCGGGTCGTTCCGCCTTGGCATGTGTGCCGGGCGCGGTTGGACTCAGGGGACCTTTCTCCAGATCCCCAGCCCCGTTTTCGGATATGGGTAATTTTCCCGCTTTCGGGCGGTCGCCATCCCGGTTCTTCTTGGAGATATTCATTTTGAAAAATCTCACGATCTTGCCGTTTGGCGACCCAATGTCCCGCCCGACAAGCGCTTGCCCTTGTGTTTGAAAGGGTTTTCAGTCCGTGGGTTTCGGCGAGAGAGAGCCAATGGTTGGAGGGAAGGCCGCCGGTTTGCCTTTCCTTCCACCGAGAGATGG
>JBGTRP010000482.1:0-5954 GCA_041940685.1 Acanthopleuribacteraceae bacterium | reverse complement strand
CAATATGACGGCGCCTACCCGGGTACAGTATTGGCGCGTCACCGCCTCTTCGCCGGCGGATACCGTCCCTCCCGTGAGCAGGAACCAGATCAAGATCATCCAACAATGCCCGGATGGTTTATTTCTCCACATCAAAACCCTTACTCCCTCCGCGCCCGGGCGAGCCTTTCATGGAACGCCGGCTCGGGGCGCGTTCTCCATTCGCTTGCTCCTTACTTCATTCGTAACAAGGGCGCGAAAGTTTTCCTAGGGAAATCCGTTCCGCTTGAGGGCCATTCGGCCGCGACTTTCGTAGTACAGGAGGAACAATTTTTACTCGCGTGTTAGACTTTGTGGGTTTTCGGGAAGATGCGATTGATTTTGGTGAAAGCGCGAGGAGGGAGACTCGAATGGTAACGAGAAAAGGTTGGATTCTGATCTTGATGGCCAGCCTACCGGCCTTTAGCGCGGATTGGGGTCAGTTTCGGGGACCGGAGCGGAATGGAATCTCAGCGGAGACGGGTTTGCTCCGGAGTTGGGGGGAGCGTGGACCGGAAGAGCTTTGGCGGGTTCCTATCGGAGCGGGTTTTTCGGGTATTTCCAAGGTGGCGGAACGCCTCTACACCATGGATTCCGATAAGGAGAAGGAGTACCTGCTTTGTGCCGAGGCTCAAAGCGGGAAAACCGTCTGGCGCACCCCATTGGCCGGGTTGTTCACCAATAATTTCGGCAACGGACCGCGCGCCACGCCGACCGTGGACGGCAAGATCGTCTATGCCCTGGCTTCCGAGGGTGTGCTCGCGGCGCTGAATGGGGAAGATGGCTCCATTCTTTGGCAAAAAGATATTAAACAATTCGGCGGCGCCATTCCGCAGTGGGCTTTTTGCGCTTCTCCGCTGGTAGTGGACGATCAACTGATCGTGGAAGTTGGCGGAACCGAGGGGCGCAATTTGGCCTCCTTCGACAAGCAGAGCGGCGACCTGCGCTGGACCGCCCTCGATGTGGAACAGGCCTACAACTCGCCCATGCTTTACGAATGGAACGGCGTCCGTCAATTAATCGTGCTCAACAAAGAATTTGTCGCGGGCTTGAGCCTGGGTGGAGAGGAGCTGTGGCGCTCCACTTTCCAGGAGAAGATAGGCATCAAACCCGCGCCGCCGGTGTTGGTGGGCGACGACAAGATTTTGGTCTCGGCTTCCTATGATGCGGGCGCCAAGCTGATCAGGCTGAAAGCGGGCCAGGATGGAGTCGAGGTCGAAGATCTGTGGGAAGACCGTATCATGAACAACCACTTCAATGGTTCGGTGGCCATGGGAGACTTCGTCTTCGGTTTCGACAAGGCGACCTTCAAATGCATTAACGCGCTGACGCGCGAGCAGGGATGGGCCAAGCGAGGATTGGGCAAGGGATCTCTGATCATGGCCGATGGCTTGCTTTTCGTATTGGGGGAGCGCGGCAAGCTGGTTCTGGTCGAGGCGCGTACGGATGAATATCGCGAGTTGGGTTCGGCGCAGGTGCTCAAGGGCCGGTGTTGGACCCAGCCGACTCTCGCGGAAGGCGTGCTCTACCTTCGCAATGCCGAGCACATGGTTGCCTTGCGGGCCAAATAAGGGGGGATCGTATGCGTTATTGGATGTTTGTCGGGTGCTGCTTTTCCTTTTGTTTCTCTCAAGCTGCCGACCCGAGCCTGGAAGAAATCGTCGAAGGGCATGTGCGGGCCCTGGGAGGCGCGGAGAACCTTGCCGCGGTCAAGAGCTTGAAGCTCAGCGGAACCTACGCCTATAACGGTCTGGACCATGGCATGGCGATCTATCGCCAACGCCCCGGAAAGATCCGTTTCGAAATCGAGGGGCTGGAGCTCTACGGGACCACGGTGACGCCGGGCAAACAGGTTGTCAGGGCCTATGACGGCAAGACCGCCTGGGGTTTGGGCGAAAATGCCGAGGTGTCTGGTCCTTATGATTTGGGGCCCGAAATCGGCGGAATCATGGGTCAGCGCGCTGATTTTGACGGATCCCTGGTCGGCTACGGGGACAAGGGCCATCAACTTCGGCTGGTGGGCGCTTCCGATGTGGATGGGACGCCGGCCTGGCATTTGGAGCTCACGCCCGCCCAGGGAATGAAAGAGCACTGGCATCTTCACAAGGAAAGCTTCCTGCCGCTTAAACTTGAAATCGAAACCAGTGAGGGCGGCTTCACCAAGCCGCTGGCCTGGTTCTTCGATGATTGGCGCGAGGTGAGCGGCATTAAGCTGCCGTTTTTCGTCTATGTTCAGGAGCGCCTTTTCAGCAGGGAGCACCTCATCGAAACGGTCGAGGTGAATCCGGACCTGCCCGATTCGCTCTTCAGCAAACCCCCTGAGTGATTCCGCCGCGGTCCGCGGCATAAAATGATTGCCACAACACTAGTTCTCGGCGCCTCGTGGACTATCGCACTTGCCTACAAACTGGCTCGGCCAGCGACTGCCATTGGATTCCACTAAAAATGAACGGTGGCGCTCAGGCGGGTGGATCTGGGTTGCATGATGTCGTTGACGCGGCCGAAATTTGGATCCGGGCGCGTCTCGGAGCCAGCGGCGGTCCGGCTATGGAGATCCAATACAGCCTCTTCATTGAATGCATTGAATACTTCAACCGCGAGCTCGATACGGGTGCGCCACAGCGAAATAACCTTTGTCAGTTTAAGGTTCACGTTGAAAATATCGTCGAGACTCAAGGCATCTAGATTTGCTACGGACACGTCCCCAAATGCTGGTCGTCCACCCGCGTCACGAAATTGATGGGACCCATAGAGCGGCGCCGCGTACCCTTCACGGGCGAAAATGGAAGTGGAGAGAGAAAAATCCAAGGGTATTTGGACCAGAGCGTTCAGGCTCGCGCTCCAGGAGGCCGCGTTGACGAACAACGGGTTTTTTATGTCCGAGTTTGGCAGCGACACCACCACATCGCCGCTACCCAGGTTGGCGCGACTTGGATCGATGCTGGGGTTTTGAAAGGCGGCCGGACCCCTATCATAGCTCCAGTCCTGCCAAGCCAAAGTGGCGCGCAGCAACCAGCGTTGGGACAATGGTTTGTGCAGCCTCAGTTCCCAACTCCTGAAGGTCTCCTCGTACTCCGGGCGATTGGTTAGGATGGTTCGGCGGTCCGGGTTTTTCGCGTTCCCTTGCTCCGTGAGGCCGTAAACAGGCTCGCGGTAAACCTGACCATTGACCGGGTTGGAGCCCTCCAAGAAACCGACAATTTCGTAATCCGCATGGGTGATGCCGCCCTGGAGAAAGGTGGCGAGAAGATCCTTTTTGGTTTGGTGGCTGAAATTTACTCCGATGGAAAAAGAACGGGGCAGCGTCCAGTTCGCGGACAGGATCAGTTCATCACTGCTAGGCGGTTTGATAGCGGGGTCTATCGAGTTTTTGGAAGCGGCGATTGCCGGGGTATCGTGGTTCACATTTTGGGTCTGCAGGCTGAACGGGTCACCGGCAACAGGGAAGCTCTCCTCTCCCAATTGAAATTGAGCATCGCCATTCAAATCGTTCCAGAAACCCTTGATCCAAGCGTTGTAGAGGGGGTTGGCAATCTCGATCGCGCTGGAGCTCAGAGAATCGAAGGCGCGCCGGTAGTCGGCCGAAATTTTGAATTGGTACTCCTCGCCAAAGCTGTAGGATATGCCCAGGCTCGGGGCCAAACTGCTCCAGGAAACTCCGTTTTGGTCACCGGCAAAGTTGAGCGCGGGCAACGCATGCGGAAAAAAAGGATTGGCCCCAACCGACCCCGCCAGGTTTTGACTTTCCGATCGGTTCCAGCGCAGGCCGGCGGTCAGCCCCAGGTTTCCCAGAGTTGTTCCGTCCCGAATCCAGGCGGAATGGGATTCGGTTTTTTTGGCGGTGAGCGAATCTCGATAAGCAAAAAAATAGGATTGGCCCCCTACCGAGCTGTAATCGTCCAGCCAAATGTTTTGATCTTGACCCCAACTCCGCGAGGTCGTGGTTTTTGATGCCTTGTACTCGAAGCCATAGTCGAATCCATGCGCTCCCCAATACGAAACGCCGCTCAAGGAAATGTTGTCCTGGCGGGAACGGCTCGACAAACTGGAGAAGGTGTTTCTCCAAATACCAAACCCTTGGTCGTAAACGGCTTGGACTGAATTAGGATCGACCTGAGCTTCCGGGTTATATTTGCCATCGAGGCGGCCCAGGGATAATTCCATCTCGGTGGACTGTCCGACCCGTTTGCTGATTTGCACCAGGGTGACCGTGGTTGGCGCGTCCAGGGTCAGGTTCGACGCGGGGGACCGGGTGGGTCCGGCCGCAAGGCCGTCCTGTTCTTTGGTTCCCCTGGTGTAAAACAAACTGCCGCGCGTGGTTGCGGAAATATCGCCATGAAGTTTTAGGCTGAGGCCTTCCAGAAGACTCTGGGTTCCCCGCTCCGAAAAAACTTCATGGGCCAAATCGTTCTGAGACCCTGCCGCCCAATACCAAAGCCGGTCTTTGATCAGGGGTCCTTTTAGCTCCATTCGCCTTTCAAATGTTTCGATTGGGATCGGTGGGCCCGCTCGGCCTTCCATTGGTACGAATTCGGCATTCGTGGCGGATATACTTTCATCCGAATACAGAATGCTTAGCTTTCCCCCATGGTTGTTCGCGCCGATTTGGGTAGTCGTCCTCAGCGCGGGCCCGCTGGACCCAATACCGGTATTCCCCGTTGTTAAATCAAACTGGGCGACGCTTCCAAAATCAAAAAAGCCTCGGTAGAGCGTTCTCGCCGCCATATCGGAAAACTCGAGACCGTCAATTATCCAGGCGGTGTTCTCTCCCCTGTCTCCGCGACCCACGGGCGCGATTTCCCGGTCGCTTTGATCCGCTCCGGTTTGATTGGCTTGAATGGAAGGAGAATAGGTCAGGGAGGCCCAAGGATCTCTTGAGGTTGGGATCATCTCCATTTTCTCAGTCGCGATGGGCCTGGTTGAATTTAACGGAGTTTCGGCAACCACGACCAATTCTTCCGTTTGGGTTGCCGGTTGGAGGGTGATGGTCATTGGGATTTGGGCTCCCATGTTTACATCGATATTGGGCCGCACTACGGTATTGAAGTTCGTCATGACAACCTTTGCCTCGTAGTTACCTGGCACAAGCCCCAGAAAACGAACCAAACCTTTTTGGTTCGAAACAAGGGCGCGAAAGAAGGTACCCGAGGTCAGCTCGATTACCGCGCCGGGCAATGGTTCGCCATTGCCGTCCTCCACCACGACTGCAATAATGCCGTCCACGGTCAGACCGGAGGGGGAGAGGAACAGGCTGGAATGATCTGAATACTTGGAATCAGGCTTCAAACCCCTCCATGTCCTCTTGATTGCCGCCATGGGCCGACGCCCGTTTGAGGCGGTTGCCACCAGGTTTTTCTCCCCTGGGTTCCTCAGATGGGTGTGAATGGCGAACAAGCTTCTGCGCGTTTTAGCGGGTAACAGCGGATTTTCCAACAGGTGAACCACCAACTCGCGCGCTGGCTCCCATTGCTCGAATTCAAGATAATCGTCAATAGCCGCTTGCAGGTTATCCAAGCCCCTTTCATCGTCGCGTACGGAAAAATAATATTGCGATAGCCGGATATTCAGATCGGGTAGGTAGATCCCGTCTTCCATCCAATCCGCCGCACGAGAGGCTTGGCGCCAATGATCCAGCGCGTTTGCGGCATAGGTCTGTTGCGAGAAATGATCGCTTTGGTCCGCGTAAAGATTACCCGCGATGAAGTGGTAATGGACCACGAGCTCTTTTTCGGCATTCGATTCCGGATGGCTCAGAGCCTCGGGGTAAAGTTCCATCCATTGGTTAAAAAGGGCATAGTCCGGGTCCAGGCGGTCGTGGTAGAGCTGGAGGAGGTTGAGCAGGCGGAGGGCCGCGGTTCCATCCTCGGGCAGCAACCGGTGTGCATAAGCCAAGCGCGGCAGGGCCATCTCCGGCATTTCCTGTCGGAAATACCATG
>JBGTRP010000481.1:0-5963 GCA_041940685.1 Acanthopleuribacteraceae bacterium | reverse complement strand
GTTTTCGATTAGGCTCAGGTCCAGCATAGAAGGCGTCCCCCGCATTCGTTTCAGATCTTGATCTGGTTGAAATGTACCACGAAACGCCTCGGCTCAGAGGCGCGAACCACGGCACGTTTCGCTCCAGAAACATCGAAATGATTGGATCATGAAACACCCGAATCAGACTTACTGGGGCGCGCTTTTCCATGGGATTGAACGAGCTCAATGGAGTGGTTCGGTTGAATTCCCCACCGGGCTGGGCTTAAATGGCATCCAAGCTGCCTGACCCGTGTTGCGAAAGGAATGAAACGCGCATGCCCAAAACCGACCAGCCCGCCGCCATGCCCAACCTGCCCCCGGGTTACTATCTGGATAATTTTCACCGGTTGCTCGATTTTGTGGACAATCTTTACGAGGATATCCTCTCGTCTGAGGAAAGGGCCTTTTCCCGCGTGTTTCGAAAACAGCCTCTGGCCTCCCGGCGCTTGTATGTGCGGCTCATCTCGCGCAAGGGGCCGTTATTCCGCGGAGACAAGTTGGCCTACCCGGAAATCGGGGCTATCGATGCGGCTGCCGCGCCCTTACGGGATACGGGTCTGTTGGCCATCGATCCAAAGGCGCCCGCCCGGGTTTTGCTGGACCTGCTCACCCGTCGGGAAATCGATGAATTGATTAAGGATCTTGGCGCGGGATTGCCCGCGGATTTGGCCATCCGCGCCATGCGCAAGCCGGAGTTGGTGGCGGCCTTGGAAGAATGCCTCCCAGAAGAGGAAATCGCTGCTTGGGTGCGGCAACGCTTTTCGTGGTCATACCCGCTCCAAAGCGAGCATTTGTTGGTTTATCGGCTCCTTTTTTTTGGGAACTTGAGCCAGGATCTGACCGAGTTCGTGCTTTTGGATTTGGGGATTCTGAAATACGAGAATTACCGCATTCACAAACGCGACCGCTTGTTTCAATCGCGCGAGATTTTGCAAGCCAGCCTCGAATACCTGCAATTGCGCGATTTGGCCCAACAGGCCGCGGAACTGGGCGAGGGCACGCTGTTACAGGAAATCTGCGAGCACCTGCCTCCCACCCATGGCCTGTACCAGCTCGAACGTCGCCGCCAGCGTATCCTGAACATTGCCGCCCGATTTTTTGAGCGCGCCAAGATGGACGAGCATGCGCTGTGTTTTTACCGAGAATCCCGTCTACCGCCCGCCCGGGAAAGACAGGCCCGGATATTGGATCGGCTCGGGAAGACCGAGGAGGCTTTGGCCATGTGTGAGGCGATCCTCGCGGAGGACGCCGATGGACCCGAGCGCGAGTTCGCCTTTCAGTTCCGCTCGCGGATGGAAAAGAAGCTCGGGAGGCCCCCCACGGAGCGAAGGATGGCGAAGCACCCGGTTACCAAATCGACCTTGCCGCGGCCTCCCGAGAGCGTGGAAAAAGCCGTGTTGGATGACTACCGAAAGCAAGGCCTGCAGTGCTTTTACGCGGAGAACCGATTTTGGCTGGGCATGTTTGGACTGGCCTTTTGGCGAGTGATTTTTCAGCCCTGCCGCGGGGCTTTTTTCAACCGCTACCAGGCAGGCCCCCGGGACCTTTTCCAGCCGGGGTTTCGGGAAGCGCGCGCCGTATCGGTAGCCGATTTGCTCAGCGAAATTGCAGAGGATAGCCGGTGGCCCGCAAGAATGTTGGCCCGCTACCGTCGAAAACAGGGCATCGCCAACTACCTGGTCAATTGGCAGGCCATGGAGGGTTTTCCAATAAAAGAAGTGCTGCAAACCGTGCCCGGCAGACACTTTGCCGCGATTTTTGGCAGGCTTTGCGGGCATATCGGAGCATACAAATCCGGTTTCCCCGATCTTTTCCTCTTTCTCGATGAGGGGGAGGGTTATGAACTTGTTGAGGTAAAGGGTCCGGGCGATCAGCTTCAGCTCAACCAAAAACGCTGGCTGCGCTTCTTCCAAAAATCCGGCATCCCTTACCGAATCGAGCGGGTTGCTTGGGAGCGGGAAGATGGGAATTGAGGCCGAAACGCGCACCATCTTCAAGGTGTCCGTACGGGATTTGGTGGCGTTTACAAGGCGATCCGGCGATCTCAGCTACCGCGTCTTCGTGGGGGCCACCGCCCTGGAGGGCATCAGAGGACATCAGCGCGTCCAGCGCGCGCGGCCCGAGGGGTATCGCCCGGAGGTGCCGGTCAGCTACCAACACGCCGGCGATGGGGTGATTCTGGAAATCTCCGGTAGGGTGGATGGAGTTTATGAGGATCGCGAGCCCTTAATCGTGGAAGAAATCAAAACCACGCGCCGCGATTTGGATGAGATCCCCCGCGCCTCGCGGGAAACCCACCTGGCCCAGGCCATGATGTATGGCTTTATCCTGGGCAAAGAGCGGTCGCTGAGGACGGTCGCGGTGCAACTCACCTATCTGCAACTGGATTCGGGGAAGAAAAGCGAGACGCGCATCGAGCTCCGTTTTGATCTGCTGTACGCCTTCTTTCTGGAATTGATCGCGGAATACCTCCACTGGGCGCGGCGGTTACACAGATGGCGAATGATGCGCGACGCCAGCTTACGCGAACTGAGCTTTCCCTTTGCAGAGTATCGCCGCGGTCAGCGCCGTTTCGCGGCCGAGGTTTACCGTGCGATTAAGGCGGAAAGGGGGCTTTTCGCCCAGGCGCCCACGGGTATAGGCAAGACATTGGGGGCGCTGTTTCCCGCTTTGAAGGCCATGCCGGATACCAAGGTGGATAAGCTGTTCTTTCTCACCGCCAAGACCATGGGCGCACGCGCCGCGGCTCTGGCGTTGAACATTTTGCGGGAGAAGGGAACTCGAGTGAAGGCGTTGCACCTGACCGCCAAGGACAAGATGTGCTTCCAAGCCGCATGCGATCCAGAGCAATGCGAATACGCCAAGGGGTATTACGACCGTTTGGGAGATGCCTTGAAGACCCTTTTCGAACAGGATGACTTTCATATGGAAAACATTCGCGCGGCCGGCGAGTCCTATCAGCTCTGCCCCTTCGAGTTGTCGTTGGATCTCGCCGCCTGGATGGATGTCATTATCTGCGATTACAACTATGTCTTCGATCCGAGCGTGTTTTTACGGCGTTTTTTCGGCGAGCCGCGGCAGGAAAACCTGTTGTTGGTCGACGAGGCCCATAACCTGGTGGGACGCGCCCGTGCCATGTACTCGGCGGAATTGGAGAAACGCGCGGTGCTGGGATGGAAGAGGATGATCAAACCCCGTTCGAGTTTGTTGGCGCGCAAATTGGCGGGCGTGAATCGGAAAATGCTGGACCTGGTTAAAGGCATGGAGAGGAAGGGACATCAAGCGAAGATCGAGCACGAGGTTCCGCAAAAACTGATTACCGCGCTGGCCTCCTTTTGTCGCGAAACGGATTCCTGGCTCGCGGAAAACCCGCCGGGCGAATTGCCGCGGCCATTTTTGGAGGGTTATTTTGAAATGCGCCGGTTCGTGCGGACCTCGGAGTATTTCAACCCTGCTTTCGCCGCCATCTACCGGCGGCGTGGCCGCAACTTGAGGGTGAAACTGTTTTGCCTCGATCCCTCCCGTTTTATTGAGGAGCGCCTGGCCCGTTGCTCCGCCTACGTATTCTTTTCCGCCACCCTCACGCCCTTCGAGTATTTCACCCGCCTGCTCGGCGCAAAGAGTGGCGAACACAGCCTGCGGTTGCCATCGCCCTTCCCCCCGCGCAACCTGTGCCCGATGGTGGCCCATCACCTGTCTACCCGCTATCGAGACCGGGAAAAATCAAGAGACGAGGTATGCCGCGTCATTCAGGCGGTCGTGACCGCGCGGCGCGGCAACTACCTGGTGTACCTGCCATCCTACCGCTACCTGGCGGATGTGTTTCAAGCTTTCGGCGCGCTTTGCCCGGGCCTGTCGACACTGGTTCAGGAACAGTCGATGGACGATTCTCAACGGGACGCCTTTTTGGAACGGTTCCAGAGCGAGTCCAAGGAGACGCTGGTGGGGTTCGCGGTGATGGGCGGTTCCTTCGGCGAAGGCATCGACCTGGTGGGCGAACGATTGATCGGCGTGATCGTGGTGGGCGTGGGCCTACCGCAAGTCAACCAGGAACAAGACCTGATCCGCGACTATTTCCAGGAGCGGGGGGCGCCGGGCTTCGCCTTTGCTTACCAGTACCCCGGCATGAACCGGGTGTTGCAGACCGCGGGCCGCGTGATCCGCAGCGCGCGGGACCGCGGCGTGGTCTGCCTCCTCGACGAGCGCTTCGCGGAAACGCGTTACCGGCTTTTGTTCCCCGCGGAATGGCAACCCCGTTATGTGGGGGATGCGACCTCAGTGGCGCGGGAGCTACGAGAATTTTGGGCGGGCGACAAGGAAGGCGATGCGGGATAGCCACCCTTTTCTAGCCCACTATGCAGCGTTTGTGGTTGGGCCCATGTCTAACGCTTGTAAAGGTCAGAATTGTGTTCAGGAGGAGGCGCAGGATGATATTTGCGGGTTTTTTAGGCGTGTTTGGTCTGCTTTTCGCTGGAGAGGCCGTGCCGGGTTCATTTGAAATGGGGTCATCCGCGCCGCCAATCGACTTTTACCGATTAACCGATGGCTCTGCCGGAAAACGGCTGACCTGGCAGGACCTTGAGGGCAGGGTCGTGGTGATCGATTTCTGGGCGACCTGGTGCCCACCCTGCAAGGAATCCATTCCGCATATGAACCAATTGGTGAAGGCCTTTGCCGGTGAGCCGGTGACCTTTCTGGCGCTTACCTACGAGCCCGCCCGTATGTTGGCGGGATTCCTCAAGAAACATCCCATGGACAGCGCGGTCGTTTTGGATAACGACTTTGCCACGTTCAAGGCTTATTCCGCCTGGGGCATTCCCGATGTGGTGGTCGTCAATCGGGAGGGCCGAATCGCGGCGAGAGTCCATCCCAAGAACTTGACGGAGGCGGTCATCCGCGAGGTTCTGGCTGGCAAAATGCCCGCGATAGAGGTCTCCAAACCCTGGCATGACCCCGAGGGCGCGGAGGAGTATTTCCGCTCAACCATCAGATAGTGGCCTCTTTCCAAGACATTGAGCGACCGCCGAAGAAGAGCGGAGGACTTGCGCGGCAAAGGGTAGAAATGGGGCATCAGAAAAGGGGCGCTACAAAGCTAAATGAATCGTGCGAAATGGGTCGGTGGTCGAGCCACGCTTGAATAACAGGGCCTACTCGCTCCTGGCAGCCTTGAAAACCATGTTGTGATCCTCTTGGCCGCTCTGACGCCAGGTCCATTGGGCGGTCAAACCATCCTTGCCCTCGGGTAGTTTCATCACCAATTGCCCCATATGGCCCGCTCCCGGGCTGGATAGGTTGGTTACATCCTTAAGTTGAAAAGTAATGCTGCCGCCTGTCACTTCCATGGCCACCATGCGCGGCTGATTGCCAGCGGCGCAGTAGTGCGTCAACATCAGGCGGTCGCCGTCCATGTGGTACATGGTCACCATGCTGTGGGCGCCCTCCTCCAGGGTTTCCATGAGCGTGGTGCCATCGGAAACCAGCGCATAAGTCAGGCTCACATCGCCACCTCCCTCCTTGGCGCCCGACCACTTGCCGGCCAGTTCCTTGAGGCGTTCGAATGCCGCGGCATGGTCGCCCTCTCCCGCGAACGTCCAACCCGAAAGCAGCAACGCCAGCCAGCCGGTAAGCGCGGCTACCTTCACGAAACTAGAAGAAAATACAAAGCGCATGTCAACCTCCTGTTTTTCGTGTTGTGTAGGCAGGTTCCATTTTTCGATGCGGAAAGCGGATGCAATGGCTTCATTGTGGCACCAATCCCTCGTGGGGTCAAAAGCAAAGGCCCATGTCCTGATTGCTGAGAGCTTGGCGCTGGTGGTATCCTTGGGGAAACGAAGCCTTTGAGGCTGCTCGCAAGCATAATAAACCCATCTTTTTATCTGTCGGATATTCGACGTGTCACTGGTGTCATGTGATGGAAGGGGATTCCTTTGAAAGTGAAGAAG
>JBGTRP010000480.1:0-5966 GCA_041940685.1 Acanthopleuribacteraceae bacterium | reverse complement strand
TGCAGCAGCGCGAGGCTCGCGACCGGCAGGATCAGGATCGAGATGTTGTCGACCAGCGAGCGGCTGGGCGGCACGAAGCGCAGGGGCGGCGACCAGCCGATCAGGCTCGAGACGCCGACGAGCAGCATCAGCCCGACCCAGAAGACCGGCGCCGCCCATTACAGCGCGGGTGGCGACCCAAGACGAAGACACCCTCGATCACCGCCTGGATGAGGCGTTCGATGGCTTGCTCGCGCATGGGGATCGAAACCCGACCCGGCCGGCAGGGGTCGGACCGGCCCCCGAGCAAAAGGGCTCTGAGAACGATCCCTTCGACGGTTTGGCCGAGGATTTTGAGGAGGACCTCGAACGCATCTTCGGCGATTGGGATGGCAAGGAAGAGAGCGGTGAACGGGCAAAATCCCCCTTGCCGCCGGACCCCGACCCCAAGGGTTGAGTTAGGCGAATTCCGCGGCCAGGCCCGGCGCCTCCTCCGCTTGCATGGTTTGGAAGGCCTCGCGGGAGAGCGGCAGGATCTCCGCGCAAAAATAGCGCAGGGTCACCAGCTTCTGCCCGTAAAAGACGCGGTCCGCATCCCCGTGATCGGCGCCGAGCGCCTTCAGGGCCGCCAAACCCTGCTTCAACAATAGATGGGCCACCATGACATGACCCGTGTGTTCTTGGAATTCGGTGGCGCGGAAACGCACCACATCCGCGGCCTTGCCGAGAAACTTTTGACCAAACAGGGTCGCGGTTTGGACCAGGGCCTCCACCGCGGATTGGACCGCCCGGGCCGCGGGCGCGAGCTCGGTCCCCGCCGCTTCGCCGCAGGTGTCCGCCACCTGCGCGGCCCAAATTTTCAGGTATTCGCCCCGGTTCATGAGGATCTTGCGAAACACGAGATCCATGGCCTGGATGCCGTTGGTGCCCTCGTAGATGGAGGATATTTTACTGTCCCGCAGGTACTGTTCCACGGGATATTCCTGGCAATAGCCGTAACCGCCATAGGTCTGCACCGCCATCTCGGTAACCCGAAACCCCTGGTCCGAGCAGTAGCTCTTGCAAACGGGCGTCATCAATTCCACCAGGGCCTGGTATTTCTGCCTCTCGGTGGGATGATGATGGGCCAGATCCGAATAGTGCATCAAATGGTAAATCAAGGCGCGCGAACCATGCACCAGGGCGCGCATCTTCACCAGCATGCGGCGCACGTCGGGATGCTCGATGATCTTGGCTTGCCGGGCGCCATCCGCTGTCTCAATCTTGCCCTGCACCCGTTCCTTGGCGTATTCCACCGCGGAAAGATAGGCGGCCGAGGCCTGCGCCATCCCCTGTAAACCCACCTCGATGCGCGCCTCGTTCATCATCTGGAACATGTAGCGGATGCCCTGATGGGGCTCTCCCACCAGATAGCCGATACAGTCGCCATCGGTACCGAAATTGATGACGCATGTGGGCGAAGCCTTGATGCCCATCTTATGCTCGATACTGCCGCACTGCACATCATTGGGCCCCGCCACCCGGCCCTGACCGTCGACCCGGTTCTTGGGCACCACGAACAGGCTGAGCCCCTTGGAGCCCCGGGGGGCGCCCTCGATGCGCGCCAGAACCAGGTGAATGATGTTCTCGGTTAAATCATGCTCGCCCCAGGTGATGAAAATTTTGGTGCCCGAAATCTTGAAGTGATCGCCCTCGGGAACCGCCTTGGTGGAGCCCTGACCCACATCGCTCCCCGCATGGGGTTCGGTGAGACACATGGTGCCCGTCCAAACGCCGCTGAACATGTTTTCAAGATAAACTCGCTTCAAGGTTTCGCTGCCGAATGCGTAGATCAGGCGGGCCGCGCCGCGCGTCAGCAAGGGCAACATGGAGAAGGAAACAAAGGAGCCGCATTCCATTTCCGTCACCGGCACCGAAAAAAAGTGGGGCAGTTCCGAACCCCCGTAATCGCTATCGGAATTCATGCCGATCAGGCCCAACTCGCGGTACTGTTCCCAAGCCTCCGCCACGCCCTCGGGCAAAAGCACATGCCCATCCTCCAGCCGGCAACCCTCTCGATCGCTGGACATCAGCAAAGGCGCCAAAACCTTTTGGCAAAAGGACTTGGACTGTTCAAAAATCATGTCAAGCGTATCCGCGTCGCAAGCCTCGAACACGCCGAGTTCCTGAATCGGGGCGAGACCCGGACATTCCTTGAGGTTGAACATGATATCCCGCTCATCTAAATGGTACTGGGTCATGGGTCGGCTCCTCGTCAAAAAATGAATAAGCGTTCATTTTACCCGAAAACGAGACGGCTGGCAACCAAATGGAAAAGCTGGACGAGGCGCCGCCCACGCGGCCGTCCATCAGCTTTATCACAAGGACTGCCAAGCGCCGCGTTAGGCAGTTGGGAAGAAAAACCACGCCCGCGAACGAGGAAGGGGCCGCCCGGGAAAAGTTGGGGAAGCCCCCCGCTTCCTGGGTTACAATGGCCACCATATTCAAAAGCGGAGGTGTCGTTTTGACGGAGGAATCAACCCAAATTTCTATTGAGGACTTCATGAGCATCGAGTTGCGCGTGGGCAAGGTCCTAACCTGTGTGAAGGTTCCCAAATCGCGAAAGCTGCTCAAGATGGAGATCGATTTGGGCAAAGAAGTGAGGCAAATCCTGGCCGGACTTTCCCAACACTACCTACCGGAAGAAATGGTGGGCCGGCGCGTGGTGGTGGTCGCCAACCTGAAACCCGCCACCCTGATGGGTCTGGAATCGCAAGGTATGGTCTTGGCCGCGGATCCCGGCAGTGGCGGCGGCGTGCCCGCGCTGGTGAATGCGCCCGAGGGCGTGGCTCTTGGTACGAGGGTGCGTTGATGCCCTTGGAATCGCCGGAGGAAGCCTACCGAGATTATTATCGGGAAGTGGAGCGGTATTGGTCGGTGAAACGGGGGAACCAAATCATCGTTTCCCCGTTGGAGTTCGAGGCGATTCAGGGTTGGCATCAGGCCGGCGTCCCCCTGGCCGTGGTGCGGCGCGCGATCGATGTCTTTATTGACAAGAAAAAGAAAGCCAAGCGCAAGCGCTCCTTTTTGCTCTCCCACGCGGGGAACGATATTGAAAAGGTCTACCGGGAATTCCAAGCCCTTCACGAGGGGGAAGCCGAGGAACAAGAAGACCTGCTCGACACCAAAATGAAGGCCATTCTGCGCAAGATCCGCCGGATCGGCAAGGAGCATCCCACGGCCGCCGAGTTTCTGGAAGTGCTGGCCGAGGGCCTGTCCGCGATCGACCTCAAGAACGCGGTTCGCTACGAGGACATCGACCAACAGCTCTCCGCCTGGGAAACACGGCTGATGGCCTACTTCACGGCGCAATTGGACGAGGAAACGCTGAGGGCCATCCGCGAGGAGGTAGGCGAGTTTCTAAAAGAGGAAGAAGACCCCGAACTCTATCAGAGGATGGTGAACGACGGGGTGCGCGCCCATTTCGGCTTACCCCGACTCACGCTACTCGGGTAGTGGCGGTCAGGGACCGATGGCCGGGGCGGGTTTTTGCCGGCCTCCGAATGAGAGAAAGCGATCCAGCAACAAGGTGGCGCCGATCGTACCCGTCAGGGAGATCAGCGGGTTCCAGGGCCAGGAAAAACGGTACAGGGGCTGCCACCAACTCTCGGGAATGATGGGGATGTTGGAGAACAAAAGCAGGGTCAACATGCCGCAAATGGCGCCGTAGACCAGCGCCTTTGGTTGGGTTTTGGGCCGGAAAAAGGCGAACAGAAACAGGCCCAGCAGCGGCCCGGTGAAAAGCGAGGTGAAGAAAAGCGCTTTCTGCAGCAGGGATTGCCTTCCCAACACGCAGATAAACGCGGCGAGGGTCCCGGCAAGCCCCCAGACGATCACCCAAAAACGGGCGCGGCTCAATTGCCCGGAGGGGGTTCGTTCACGAGAGCCGGCGAGGAAGTCTGTGACCGTGGTATTGGAAAGCGCGGTAATGGCCGAATCAAGCGAGCTCATGGCCGCGGCAAACACCGCCGCCACCATCAAGCCCGTCAATCCGGGCGGCAACACATGAGCAATGAAGTGGGGAAACACATCGTTGACGCCCAAACCTTCCGGTAACTCGCGGACCTGACTGATCTCAAAATACACGAACAGCGAAGCGCCGACCCAATAAAAAACAAACGCCACCAACAGGCCGAACACCACGGACAGCACGGAGGAACGGTTTGCCTCCCTGGCGTTTTTACAGGACATGTAGCGCTGGACGAATTGCTGGTCACAACCCCGGATGGCGAGTTCGAACAAGGTGTAGACCACGGCCGCCGATAAGAAATTGCGGGCGCTGGATGGATCCGGCGAAAAATCCAGCCAATGGGTCTTGCCGGACTCCCCTGCGAGGCGCACGAGTTCGTCCAGAGAGCCGATCCCCCGCACGCAAAACCAAATGCTCAGCAGACCGCCGCCCATCAACACGAAAAATTGCAGCACATCGGTCCAGACCACCGCGCGAAAGCCGCCTAAAACCGTGTAGCCCATCGCCAGCAGGGACATCACGCAGATGGAAAGGTAGATATTGATCTGAAACACATTGGCCAATACCAGTGCCGGTCCATAGAGCAGAATGCCCGTGCGCAGCACGATATGACAAGAATAGAAAATGGCGGCGAGCAGCCGAACCCCACGGGAGAAGCGCATTTCCAATATTTCATAGGCCGAGCCCAGCTTCCATTGCTGAAAGCGGGGAATGAACACGAAGCCGATGATGATCACCGCGACAAAACCACCAAAATTGAGCATGAGGTAGGTCATGTCATGGGCGAAGGTATCGGCCGGGTTGCCCAGAAAGGTGCTGGCGCTGACGGAGGTGGCGATCAGCGAGAGCCCCACCGCGAACCAGGGCATGCGGCGGCCGCCGAACATGAAATCGTCCCAATCCCGATTCAGGCGCGAACACCAAAAACCAATGCCCGCGATCACGCCGAGATAGCCGATCAACGCGGCCACATCCAAGCCCGTAAAAACCATGCGCCCCCTCCTGGATTCGCGGCCATCTTAACAAATCGCGATGGGTCCGGGGAGATGGATCGCGCTTTGGCGGGGATGGGGCCCGTTGAGCCGCAAAAAACATGGGAGCCCTTCCCCGTGGAGGCTATAATGATGCAGATCAGAACCCGTTACAAATAGGAGCGTTTCCACCCCATGCATTGGTTGCTTTTTTTCTTGCTGACCTGTTCTCTCGCCTTGCCGGGCCTCGCGCAAAAAAACGACCGCCGACGGTTCCGCAGCGAGGTCTTCAATTCGGGCCGCTTGGTCGACGCCAAGGTCGCCAATTCGCTTTGGAAGTTCGGACCGCTCTTCGTCACGCCGGTTCTGGGATTGCGCCAGTTGGGTTATGACGACAATGTGTTTTCCGAGGAGGCGCTGCCGCGCGACGATCTCTCCGCCGCGCCGGAATTCGGGTTCCAAACCTATCTGCGCCTGAACCCCAACTGGATCTGGTCCAATCGGGGCACCTACACTTACCTTTATTACCAAGACTTGGAAGAGTTGCGCGGGCCCCAGTACAACGCGGAGTCCAAGCTGCACGGCATTTTCAAACGGGTCTACTTCGATGTGGGCGCGGATTACACCAGAAACCGACAACGGATCGACTCGGAGATCGACGACCGCGTCGACAGCACGCGCATCAACGCCCAGCTCAACTCCGTCATCGAGTTGCGGCCCCGGCTGAACCTCATTCTGGGCGCCCGTCATAGCCAGTTGGAATTCGATGAGTCATCCCGGTTTACGGGCGTCGAGGTGCGCAACCTGGATCGCGACGAGCGCAACCTGCGGCTGGGATTCCTGTATAAGCTCAAGCCCCAGTTCTGGCCCTTCGCGGAAATTTCCACCACCAGCTTTGATTTCGACCTACCCGGCAATCCCCGCGACGAATCCGAGTTTCTCAGCATGTGGTTGGGTGCGCGCAACCAATTCAACCGCCGCTTCCATTACCATGTCAAGCTAGGCCA
>JBGTRP010000479.1:0-5972 GCA_041940685.1 Acanthopleuribacteraceae bacterium | reverse complement strand
GCACCAACGATACGGTACTGCTGCTGGCCAACGGCGCGGCAGGTGGGCCCCAGCTCAAGGGCGCTGCCCTGGCGAAGTTCCAGGCGACACTGGTTGAGGTTTGTGAGGACCTGGCACAGTCGATTCCAGCCGATGGCGAAGGGGCGTCCCACTTGATCACCGTCGAGGTCCACGGCTGCCAAAGCCGATCCGATGCCGTCACAATCGCCAAAACCGTCGCGGATAGTCCTTTGGTCAAAACAGCGATTGCCGGCAACGACCCGAACTGGGGCCGCATCGTCTCGGCAGCGGGCTACGCTGGTATAGAGTTTGATCCTGCCAAGGTGAGCCTATTGGTCAACGGTATGTTGCTGTACGACCAGGGCCAACCGGTGAAGTTTGACGAAGCCGCGGTCTCCGCATCGATGCGGTCGCAACGCAACACGAGCGCATTCACGAAAAAGCCGATAAGCGACTCGATTTCGATCCGGTTCCGATTGGCGATCGGGGTGCCCACCACAATATCTTTTTGATTGCTGTACCGCGAAAGCAGGATCGCAAAACCCGCGTAAAGCACCATAAACAAGGTCACATTGGAGTCCAGGCTCAATTGCCGCAAACGCTCGCTGGTGTCCGCGTCCAGCTTGAAACCAAAGCTTCCCCCCTTCACGGATGAGACGCCCGAGGGGCGGGGGCGATCGAAGGGAAGATCGATCAAGGGCGGGGCCCCGTCCAGATGCGCGCGCCAATAGTCGAGATGCGCCGCCAGCGCCTCCTCTTTTAGCCAGGTCCTTTGCCAACTCGCAAAATCCGCGTATTGGACCCTGAGCTCCGGCAGGGGCGAGGGCTTATCCCGGACGAAGGCCCGGTAAAGCGCGGCCATTTCTTCCATGAAAACCCTTCGCGACCAACCATCGGAGACGATATGGTGCATGGTCGCCAAGAACAGATTTTCCCGAGGCCCCACACGCAAAAGCAGGATGCGCAACAAAGGTCCTTTTTCCAGATCAAAACGGCGATCAGCCTCTCGCGGAACCAACCGGTCGATCAAGGCGCTCTTCCCTTCCGGCGGCAGGCTGGCGAGATCCAACACGGGGATTTCAAGGGGGGCGGGCGGCTGGATCACCTGCACGGGCTGGCCATGGCTCAGGGAAAAGGCGGTGCGCAGAACCTCATGGCGGCGAATGATCTCATCGAGGATTTTTTCCCAAAGCGCGACATCGAAAGAACCCTCGAAACGAAGGGCGGTTGGGATGTGATAGGATGCGCCGCCGCCTTCCAGGTGGTCGAGGAACCACATGCGCTGTTGGGCGAAGGAAAGGGGACGCGGCTCGAATCGCCGGCGGTCCCTCGCGGCGTTCCCGTTTCCTTTCGGTCTCGATGGTTCGGGCCAAGGCGCGAACCGTGGGGGTCTCGAATAGCGCGCGCAAGGGAAGCTTGATGGCAAATGCCTCGCACACGCGGGAAAGAATTTGGGTCGCCAGAAGCGAGTGGCCTCCCAGCTCAAAGAAGTTGTCGCGGACGCCGACTCTCCTGAGATGAAGGGTTTTTGCCCAAATGGAAGAAAGCACTTCCTCGACAGGAGTTTGCGGCGGCGCGTAGTCTCGGGTTCGCTCTTCCGCTCCAGGCGGAGGCAGCGCCGCTCGGTTAAGCTTGCCGTTGGCGGTTAAGGGCATGCGCGCCAAAACCACGAACATCGATGGAATCATGTAGGCGGGCAGCCGTTTTTCCAGATAGGCGCGGAAATCGACGCCGTCCAATCCGGTTTCTCCCTCTCCGGACACCGCCCGCCCGCCCGGGCTCAGATAGGCGACGAGCCGCTGGCGGACCCTTTCACCGGCGGGATCGGCATCCTCCCACGGCATGACCGCGGCCTCGCCCACGCGCGGATGCCCCGCCAGGACCGCCTCGATCTCGCCCAACTCGATGCGGTTCCCGGCCAGCTTTATTTGATGATCGAGGCGGCCCAGGAACGCGAGGCCTCCTTCAGCCAGGCCCCGCGCCTGGTCGCCCGTCCTGTACAGGCGCTCACCCGGCTTGGCGCCGAATGCAAAGGGCAGGAAACGCTCCGCGGTCGCATCCGGCCGCTGCAGATAGCCCCTTGCCAAACCAGCGCCGCCGATAAACAGCTCGCCCGCGGCGCCGGTCGGGGCCGGCCTCCCGCGCCGATCCAAAATGGCGGCTTGGGTATTGGCGAGCGGCAGTCCGAGCGGTAGACTGGCGCTCCATGCGATCGGGGCATCCCTTCCCAATCGGTAGGTCAACACGCCCACCGTCGATTCGCTGGGACCATAGTGATTGAGAATCGCACAATCCGGCGCCCGGTCGCGCAGCTGATCGATCCACGCGAGGGAGGAGGCTTCCCCTCCCAGGATCAGGAGCCGCTGGGGAAGTGCCGGGACCGCCGACCCCGCCTGTAAAGCCGCGAGATGGGAAGGCACGATCTTGAGATAATCCGGCCGGTGGCGCTGAAAGTAATCGGCAAAAGATTGCGGGAGCGTCATTTGTTCACGACTGAGGAGACCCAGGCAACCTCCACCGCATAACGCGGCGTAGACCATGGTCAGCCCCAAATCCGCGGCAAAGGTCGAGGCCATGACGAAATGGGCCTGGTTCGGAGCGCTCAGCCGTTCCAGCAGGGCTTGGGCGTAATTGGCGATCGCGCCATGGGAGATCATGACGCCCTTGGGTCGGCCCGTGGAGCCGGAGGTGTAGATGAGGTAGGCCTGGTTTTGAGGATTAAGATTCGGCTCGGAGAACCCTTTCTCGGACGGGTAGGCAGGAAGGCCCGGTTCCAGAATCAGGCTTGGGAATGGCAGGTCCTCCACGTTTGGGGCCAGCGCCCGGGAGGCGATGATTCGCGAGGGTTTGGCGTCCATCAGCATCATGCGCAGCCGCGCCTCGGGAAGGTCCGTTTCAAGGGGAAGATAAGCGCCGCCCGCCTTGAGCACGGCCAGAACCGCGACCATCAGGCCCGCCGACCGCTCCAAATAGATTCCGATCCGGGCTTCGGGACCGGCGCCTTCCCTCCGCAGCCGCCGGGCCAAACGCTCGGCTTGCGCGTTTAATGCCGCATAGGTCAACCGAGTCCCGCGCCGCGATTCGCTAAGCAGGGCGACCGCGTCCGGGGTTCGCGCCGCCCAGGCTTCGAACATGCGGTGAACGAAAGGCTCCCCCGGGAAGGCAACGCGGGTGTCGTTCCACTCCAATAACAAGTGATGCCGTTCGGCCGCGCCGGGCAGGGCCAGGCGGTCAAGGGGTTGATCCGGAAACGCGGCCAACTCTTCGAGCAGAGCCCGGAAATGGCCCGCCATTCGCCTGATGGTCGTGGCGCGGAACAAATCCGGGTTATAGGTAAGCCAGCCCTGAAGCCCGGCCTCGGTCTCCAGCAGGGTCAGGTTCAGGTCGAGCTTGGAAGCCCGCTCGCCCGTTGCGAATGGGGCCATGCTCAGACCCGGCAGCCGGAGTTCCTCAAAAGGAAGGTTCTGCAGGGTAAACATAATTTGGAACAGCGGCATCCGATTCAAATTCCGTTGGGGCTGCAGAGCCTCGACCAGATGCTCGAACGGGATGTCCTGATGCGCGTAGGCTTCCAGACAGGTTTGCCGCACCCGGTTCAGGAGCTCGCCGAATCCCGGGTTTCCGTCCGTTGGCACTCGTAGGACAAGGGTATTGACGAAAAAGCCGATCAAGGGCTCGATTTCCTTTCGGTTCCGGTTCGCCACCGGGGTGCCCACCACGATGTCCCGTTGGCCACTGTAGCGATGGAGCAGCAGGGTAAACGCGGCGTGCAGCGCCATGAACAGGGTGGCGCCCGCATCTTTGCCGATCCGGACCAGGGCCTGACTGGTTTGGGAATCCACCCGAAATGCGTGGACCGCGCCTCGGTAACTTTGAACCGGCGGGCGCTCCCAATCGAGGGGGAGCCGATGCAGGTTCGGCATGTCCGCTAACTGATTGCGCCAGTAATCGAGCTGAATTTGCAGGGCGCCTTCCGCCAACCAGAGCCGTTGCCAGCTTGCAAAGTCCGCGTATTGAATGGTCATTTCCGGTAAAGGCGAGGACTTGCCTTCCAGAAAGGCGTGATAAAGAACCGACATCTCGCGCACAAAAACCGAGACAGACCAACCGTCGGAAATAATATGGTGCATGGTCACTGTCAACAGGTGGTCCTCCGCGGCCAGGCGCAAGAGCGTGATGCGGAACAATGGAGCCCTGGACAGAAGGAAGGGGGCGTTGATGCCGCGCGTCACCAAGCGCTCCGCCACGAAGCGGCGGCTCGGCTCGGATAGGCCGCTCAAATCGACAAGGGGCGGACAAAGGGAGCCGGGTTCCTCGATCCGCTGATAGGGCTTGCCCTCATCCGTTTCAAAACAGGTTCGCAAACTCTCGTGGCGCCGTTGGATCTCGCTCAGGCCGCGTTCCAGTGCCGAGAGGTGAAGTCCCCCGCGCAGGCGCAAAACCTCGGGAATATGATAGCTGCTCACCGAACCCTCGAATTGGTGCAGGAACCAGAGGCGGCGCTGGGCGAAAGACAGCGGCAGGCTCCGAGTTCGCGAGACCGCGACCAGCGGCGGCGGCGCGGGAATATCCACGGCCAAAGCCGCCTCGATACGCTTGCTCAGCATTTCGACCGTGGGCGCCTCGAATAGGTCCCGCAAACCCAATTCCACATGAAAAAGGCCGCGAATTCGGGAGATCACCCGCGTGGCCAGCAGGCTGTGGCCCCCCAAATCGAAGAAGTTGGCGCGAATGCCGATTCGCCCCACGCCCAAAACTTCTTGCCAAATGCCGGCCAATTTCTCCTGTGTCCGGGTTTGCGCGGGTACATGGGCGTCGGCCCCGAGATCGGTCTGTTCCGGGGCCGGCAATCGATGCCGGTCCACCTTGCCGGCGGCGGTCAGAGGAAACGCGGGCAGGACGAGGAACCGGGAAGGAACCATGTAGGCCGGCAGGTTGGACCTCAAATATTCCGCCAGTTCCCGAGTCCATTCGCCGTCATCGGAAACCGGGGCGTCATGGTCGTCCCCGGCCGCGACCACGTAAGCCGCCAGCAGCGGATGGCCCGGACGATCCTCGCGCGGCAGGACCACCGCCTGGCGAACCTTGGGATGCTGAACGAGCAAGGCCTCGATTTCGCCCGGTTCGATGCGGAACCCCCGCAACTTGACCTGGTTATCCGCCCGCCCCAGGAAGACAAGCGTCCCGGTCGCTGAAACGCTCGCCAAATCTCTACTGCGGAAGAGTCGCGCGCCCACCTCACGCCGTCCTTGTTCATTCCCGTATTGAGCAAAGGGATGAGGGATGAAGCTCGCGCTCGTGAGCTCGGGCCTCATGAAATAACCCCGGGCCAAACCCATGCCGCCCAGGAACAGCTCACCGGTTACGCCAATGGGAACGGGCTGAAGACGCCGGTCGAGAATGTAGGCGCTCCTGCCGTCGAGCGGCATGCCGATGGGCACGGGTTCCGCGTGCTCCTGAATCTCATGGGCCGTGGCCGTGATCGTCGCCTCGGTGGGACCATAGGCATTGATGAGGCGCGCGTTCTCCAGTCCCAACTTCCGCCATTGTTCGGCGCCATGGCCCGGCAGCGCCTCCCCGCCCACGATGATCAGCCGCAAGGCGGGCGGCGTCTGTTTCGCCTCCTCCCCCCAATCATGAAACAATTGCAGTGCGAGGGAGGTGGGAATATCGGCCACGGTGATCCACAAACGGGACAGGCGGCGGTTCATTTCTTCGAGGCTCCAAATTTCACCGCCCCGTAGGATCAAACAGGCGCCCGCGGCCATTGGAGCCAAAATTTGTTCCAGGGAAGCGTCAAATTGGAGCGAGGCGAACTGTAGGGCGCGGTCATGGCCGGTCATGCGGTAATAAGCCGACATACCGCGGATATGGTTGGCCAGGAAACGGTTTTCAATACCCACGGCCTTGGGTTGCCCGGTGGAACCCGAGGTGTAAATCAGGTACGCCAGGCTATTCCCCAACCACGCCGA